>NZ_JBFSUD010000085.1:0-18608 GCF_041467175.1 Vibrio sp. 10N.247.310.24 | reverse complement strand
TTATCGCCCAAACTGGTTAAATTTTAACAGTGACAACTACCCTGCCAGATAGGGCTTCTGGTAAGCTGCCAAATGCACAATTGCCGTCTTTCCTAATAGCTTCAAACATGGAATCAAATAACTTCAATTCTTGATATTCGATTTGATTGCGACAAATACGATTTACCATATTCATATCGGCACAGCTTTGGAGTTGAAAGAGAGCTTTGATATCAGCTTTGTTCATTGCTCGGGTAAAATTTGCCGTATCGAACGTTAATCCAACAAGTAAAGCCGTTGCTACGCGCTCTGGAATAGGCAGATCGTAATGATTAAAGTACTCAACCATAATGGAAGCTGTTGCGCCATAGTTAGGTCGAATATCTGAAAACCAAACGAAACTGGGTGCTATAACCTGATGATGATCGATCACACCAACTTCTATACCAGGTAAATCAGTAACGTTTTTTTCACCAATACAGCCATCCACAACAATGATTTTATCATTGGGTTTTAGATCTAATCGGTGTGACTTAACAATGGGAATATCAAGCCACCCAATCAAATTATGTAAAGAAACACGGTCAATAAAGCCTTGATAGGTAATGAGGGGTTTAAAGCCCTTCTTCCTAAGTAAATAAGCGAGAGCAAAAGCGGAGCCTACCGCATCATGATCAGGAAAGTCATGAGCTTGAATGATGATTCGTTCACAGTCCTTTAGGCGTTCCAGAAAATCGTCAAATGAGAAAATAGACATACTTCACCTTAACCTTTGAGCTTTTCTATTGTATTGAGAACAGTTTCAGTACCACTATCCAATTGACTAACCATCTCATCTCCATATTGAATTCCAATAAAAACGCCGATAGCGATTAAGAGAAGAGCAATAATTTTTAACATAAAAACACCACCATCTATAAATAAAGCGAATCAATTGAGCTCTATAAGTAAGAACAACACCCTCCTAAGCCTCTCAAATAGAAGCTAATTAAGAAACACTCCTCCCAAATTAACTAAAACTTGCTCACATTTAACAAAACAAACATTGACTTATATCTCATTGCGATTGATGCGCTATTGAGTGATATTCAACTAGATTATATGGTCTTGAGCTCATCTGACACTACGGCCATACGGAAGACTTATCTAATGACACGGAATAGAATTGTCACAGGTATGCTATTTGCGCTAGCACCAACTCTTAGTTTTGCTAACGCTGACAATCAATTTGAATTTTCACACTCTAAACAGGGAACTGTATGTTCATCTAATCCTGATATTTGGCAACTTGGCGGAGAGCTGCAAGTTGATGCTCCTATTTCGCTGAATGGCAAGGTCATCACTCGCAGCGGGCAAAAAAAAGCAAGCAATAATGTTGACCTATTTGCAGGAAAAGAGTCCTCTACCGAACAACAATACATGACGAGTTCTATCGGATGTATACAATCTGACGACCCAATGTCATTGGTTGGTGCTGTCGCATCTTTATACGAAGTACAACACACCACATTGAGCAGCTCAGACATCCCACCACCAGTTCGAGAGCCTGATCTGCCCAAAGCGCCAGAAATCGTCAAAGATCAATTTGAAACCAAAACTCAATTTGATCAACGCGTCGAAAAATTGCGAATAGAACGACAAAAACAGATAGCCGCTATACAACTTAAATACCGTCAACAAGTAGAAGCTCGAAATGCCAAAATTCGAGTCCTACAAGAAGGGGCAGACTCTCGAAAGGGCAACTTGGGCGTGCAAAAAACTCGACTCGTTGCTAAGGCTTTTAGAGATGTAATGGGTAAGCCGGTCGTCACAACAAAGAGTTATGATGCTGAAAACCAGCAAATGCACCTGTTGTTTAAAGCGTCAAATCAAAACTATCAGCGAGACATTATTCTAAATGTACCTCTTGAGCAGGCGCGTGATGTCTTCAGCAATATCGATAACCTTGACCTCGCACTCACCTACTCTTATGACGAGAATCAACTAGAGCTCGTAAATATAAAAGGCAACTACAATGACGTAATGTTCTCAGGAGATGTGGCTAAAAGTAATTATCAGCCCGAAGCTCTGAGTGTGGTTCTTAACAGTGGCCCAAGCAGTGCCGCGACTCCAGGGCTAGAGATGCAAAACCCTAACTTAATCGATGCGTTTGAAGTCGATTCACGCCTCTCGGCAACGGACAACACCGCCTCTGATGAATTGAAGCAACTACTTAATGGCTTTGTGCCTGTGGAAAGTAATTCATCCAACTGGTTCTTCAACCTATCTATAGAAGATTACGCAAATTCAGATCAAGTAGCCTTTGCGCGCAGCAGTGGTGAAGTCATGTCTGACGTCGCGACAAAAGTTCTGGGTGTTCCAGAAAGGCACGTCTACGAGCTCATTGACCGTGACGCAACCAGTGGTGCGATTAAAGATAAGTTACGTTTAATGTTAGACAACGTCGATGAAGGCGATACGGTTTACTTCTACTACAGTGGACACGGTATCCCTGCGATTCCCGATAATGATCCTTACATTCTCCCGCAAGATAAGATCCCTGACTACATAACTGATGATGAGTTCTTCAAACTCGATAACCTCTACAAAACACTGTCTAGCAGCAAAGCAGGCAAGATAGTCGTTATGGTTGACAGTTGTTTCAGTGGAGCGACTGATGGTGTATCGGTCATCAAAGGGGTTGCCGCCTCCAGACTGGCACCGAAAACAGTCAGTATCGATCCTGAGCGTATGGTCGTGATCACCGCGGGACGCGATAAAGAGTATTCCAATATGTACCAAGAAAAAGGTCATCGCCTGTTTAGTTACTACCTCATGAAATCAATGATCGAGGGAAACAAAGATGTGAATACGCTTTATCAAGATGTTTATGACAAAGTGAAATCTGCCTCTTTTGAGATGGGGGATTTAAAACGTCAACATCCAACAATTACCGGTAACCAGACTATGTCACTTTAAGAGCGTGTCTCTTTTAAGATCGTACCACTTTTAAAACTATTTCAATTTACAACATATTTGAAACATTGATTAAGGCTTATATCCATGTTTAAGAAAACACTTTTAGCAACATCCGCTCTTCTAATCTCATCAACAGCCTTCGCTGCAGATGTAGAAAACTCGAATCTAGATATCGCTTTCCAAGGAGCTCATTTCCAAGGTGCTGGTAATCAAGTCACCATGCTGCGAGTTCCAGTAACCAACAAAGATACGGGACAAACCCAGTTCTTTGACATGAGCGCTCAATTTGCAGCCGACAAAAACGGTAATCTTGTGTTCAAAAACATGAGTTCTGTAAAATCCGTAGCTTTTGCAAGTGCGAATCAACTGATATCAGGGCATTACTCTGATAGTAGGGGCCGTAGTTGGTATATCGATGGGCCATCTATTGGGGCTGACGGGCGACAAATATGGAGTATCCAAACTCAAAACGGCTATTCACACAGCTCTTCTGCTGGAGGGCAAGTAATGAGTGGTCCTTTAAAAAATAATGAGCTAGCAGCCAATGCCGATGGTTTTAAAGAGGTTCTAAAAAATGCTTCCGCGCTTAATTATGGTGTTGTATCTGGTGATGATTTAATTAGTGCAGCTCAATCAGGGAAAATGATTTCACTAGTAAGGTACAGCTCTAAAGGAGAACCAAATGCTAGTTGGAGCCTTCGTTCTGCGCCAGAACCACAACCGGAAGACTAATGAAAATACTAGCGCTAATCATCTCCCTGTCGAGTGCTTGTGCTTTCGCTTCCCCGTCTTGGTACGGGGAGGTGCCATCAGACTCAACCTTGAGCTATGGGTTCGGCAAAGGCAACACTTATCAACAAGCCAAAGACGCGGCTTATCATGATCTGGCTAAAAGTGTTGAAAACCGAATAGTCAGTAAGACCACCAGTACTAAAACCTTCGAAAATGGCGAGTTGAAAAAATCTGCGGCTTCTCATAAAGAGTCCATATCCAATGTGGTTTTCCGAAACAACGTCACCATTATCAACAGTGAAAAATCGCAAAACCAGTTTTATGTTCAAGTTCAATATGACCCCGAGTCATTTGCACAAAAGCTCTCTACTTGGTTAAAGAAATCACAATGTCACAGTGAATTACACCCATACTGGTCAACAACGACCATGCTAAAAAACTGGGTGGAACAACACCAATGTCTGCCGGATATAGATATCGAGCGGTTTGCTGGAGGCTGGATGCTTTCCAACAGTAGTGGCCAGTTAATACTACCGGAAGCAAAGTATAACCACCTATTTTTCAACTATTCAGATGAAAGTATAAAGATTCACTCATCCAAGCGACGACTCAATGCTGGCGACCATTACTTTATTCAACTCAACTCAAACCAAGCGGGTTATCTCTCTTTGTTTCAAGTTTATGAAGATGGCAGTACAGGCGTGTTAGTTGAAAACCATCAAGTTACAGATGGCGACTCTATCGAGTTTCCAGATAGAAACAAGTATGACGGCATCGAAGCACTGCTAAACAATGGACAAGAGACCTACGATACCAACATAGCATTGCTCTGCCCTACAAAAATTGACACCTCTCGATTTGAGCGATTGGATGAATCGCGTTTATCAACAGACACCCCAGGGTTTGGATTGATCCTGAACTATTTCGAGCACTGTGATTTTGTCATGGAACGACTCTCGATAGAGAATGGTTAATCCCTCGGTCAAGGAACAGATATGAAGAAAATAATTTGCCAGCTATCCCCTTTAGCAATACTGCTCTCTAGTGGATGGGCATCTGCAGATACGCTGCAGCAAGCGTGTGAACTTTCAATTACCGAACAAAGTTGCCCTAGCGTCGAACATTTTGTCAATCAACCTTTTGAAGCGAAAGATGAGTTTGAAAAATACAAACTCTGCAGTGAAGCCCAATTTGATCTTTACAAAGTGCAAAAAAACTGCGAATTCGATCAATATGTGGCACAAGCTCAACAAGAGTTTGATAAGTTTAAAATCAAAGTTTCAGAATCTTGGGATAATCCTACCTTTAGCGACCAATTTAAGTGGGTCAGCTACAGCCCCTCTCTACAAATAAAGCGTGAAGTTAACTTCGAGAAAAATACGATTCAAGTCACCACTATTGCAGGTGAAACAACCTCAATAGAAGAACTCAAAGAAGAGATCGTGCGCACGTCTCAGCTGACCATAGGCGAAGCCCAACAAGCCGATGCTTATACCTCTGAACTGATTGAAGCAACAAATGTTGAGAAACTCAGTGACAAGACATTCTTACCCGTTTCCGAAACACCAAAGGTTCAGGCTCAAGAGTTAGACAAGGCTCTTGAAACTGTGGCCGTGACCAAAGCCAAAGACAGTAAAGGCAATACCGTTCTCAAAGCCGTTATTTCTTTTCCGCCAAGTTGGCTTAATCGTAAAGAACAACGCTTTTTTGATACCGTTGAAGTTTACGCAGAAAAATACAAACTTGAGCCTGAATTTATACTGTCTATCATCAAAACAGAAAGCGCTTTCGATCCTACAGCAACCTCACATGTTCCTGCCTTTGGCCTGATGCAAATTGTCCCAAGTTCCGCAGGATTAGATGCGACAAACTTCCTATTTGGTGAACAACAGTTACTGAATAAAGAATACTTATTCGACCCCGAAAAAAACATTGAGGTCGGTACCGCTTATTTGCACTTACTGCGCTCTCGCTACTTCAAAGGCGTTACCAATGAAGAGAGCTTAAAGTACTGCATAACAGCGGCTTACAACGGAGGCATGGGGCCAATCTATCATATTTTCGGTGGCAAACGCTCAGTTGCAATCAAGAATATTAACCAGCTTGAACCACAACAAGTATTCCAAACTATCCAACGAAAGCATTCTGCTGCGGAAACTCGTAACTACTTGAAAAAAGTAAGTAAAGCAGAAGTTAATTACGAAAAGAATATGATTTAAGGATAAAACATGAAAAAGACTCTAATTATCGCTGCAATTACTACATTGTCATTTCAAGCAGCCGCTAACTCCGAATTTCCTAGTTGGCGCATGAACCCACAATTTGATTTGCCTGAAGGCTTAATCGCAGGCGTTGCTTGTGTTGAAAGTATGGGAGACATGACGCTTGATATGGACATCGCTTCAATGGAGGCGAGAGCATCGCTAGCCGCATCTCTCGAAGCCATGGTGCAAAAAGAGCTCGATACAAATCGAACCTCGGAGAAAAAGAAGATTGTAACAGCCGATCGTAAAGACAATGTTGTGACTACAACCGTAACCGCTAAATCGACCACAAAACAACTAACCAACCAACTAATGAAGTTTACCTGGGTAACAGAAAGCGTTTCTGTAGAAAAAGATGTCGAAGAATATTTATGTACCCGTGTGGTTGCACGAGCACCTCAAGTTGTTGCTGAATAAGGTTTTATCATGTCAGAACAAGCTCTACCTTCATCTGTTGATAAAACAGCACCAGAAGAAGACGTGTCTTTAACTCAACAAGCTCCCAATGAAGATCAAAAAGATTTTCTTGAAATAATGAGAGAGAAGACACCAAACTCTATCCTTGCCATCATTGCGCTGATCATCGCAGGAGGTCAGTTCAACGATGCTATTGATATGGGAAGCAAAGGTTGGGACCTCTTAATTTCTAACTTTTCAGATGCTCCATCTAACGAGCGCCTTTCTAAAGTCTATATTCGCGCTTCCAGTGGCATTTTAGAAGAGACATTTGGATCTCCGGTTTATACCAAGATGTCGAATGGTGAGGTACAGATAAAATACTACAAAGACAGTAAGTTTATTCTTTCTGCAATAACATCCAACGACACAATAGATGCTTTTCTCATTTTCCCTAAACCGGGGTTTGTCGCTGATGTGAACTACCACGCAGGCAGCGCCACTTATTTGGAAACCAACTTCGTTAACTCAACAACAGAACATGCTGCCATATCCAATATTGCGCGTTCAGGGAATTATTACATTGAAGAAGCAGAAGGTGGTCGCTATGAACTGTTATACAGCTCTGTCGGTGGTTACAGCGAATACCTATCCCCTCTCTCTGCGCAACAACTCAAGTTACTCGCTGATTTTAATGACAAATTGATGATGGAAGAGAATACAAAAGATTCTCTAACTAAACTACGTAGTGAAATCAGGCCAAACTTTTATGGGTATACGACGGTCGATTTAGAATCACTCGCCCCTGCAATTCTTACCAAACTTGAATATGAATTGATCACTGATTAACAGCAGCGTTGGTCATTGATAATCGGTATCCAGTAATGTGTATATCTGATTCGGTTAGCTCTACGTACATTGATGAACTCATTGAGTTTGCTAAAACTGAGCAAGTCTTAAAAATCAGCTATACATAGAGAAAAAAAGAGCTCCTCATAGTGTAGGAGCTCTTCTCATTTCGGTAACTAGGGATTTAAGCAGGCTAGCGAACCAGCAACCTAACGACCTGAATAATACATACAGATTCGAACACCATCGAACTCACGAATCTCAAATGGGATCTCGTAGATCGACTCCATCACTGACTTTTCAACCACTTCAGAGACCTTGCCCGACTTAACTACTTGGCCCCTCTTCATCGCGACAATGTTATCTGAGTAACAAGAAGCAAAGTTGATGTCGTGAATCACAATAACCACCGCCTTATTAAACTCATGCGCTAGGCGACGTAGCGTCTGCATGATTTCAACCGAGTGTTTAATATCTAGGTTGTTTAGTGGCTCATCCAAGAACACATAATCCGTATCTTGTGCCACAACCATCGCGATGAACGCCATTTGACGTTGACCACCACTCAGCTCATCAAGGTATTTGTTTTGAATATCGGTAATACCAAGGTGCTCTAACGCCGTATCGACGATCTTATGATCTTCGTCTTTCAAGCGGCCTTGAGAATGTGGGAAACGCCCAAAACAGACCAGCTCACGAATCGTAAATCGCATATTGATGTTGTTTGATTGCCTTAACACAGCAAGGTGCTTCGCAAGCTCTTTGGTATCCCATTCAGCCAGTAATTTATCGCCAATAACGACCTCGCCCGCATCACTTTCGGTTAAGCGACTCGCCATAGAAAGCAGCGTACTTTTACCCGCACCATTTGGGCCAATGATAGAAGTCACTTCCCCTTTCGGGAACATGGCACTGGCATCATCCACCACAAGTGTCTTGCCATACTTCTTACTCAAACCTGTTAATTTAATCACTACTTATTACCTTTACTGAATTCTGGTGCGTAACAACAAGAACATAAAATACAAACCGCCGACCAAGTTAATGATCACGCTCACAGTGGTTTCAAACGCCATTACTTTTTCAATGAACCATTGGCCTGAAACCAATAGAACGACCGCTAACAAACTGCTCGCGATGATAAGCACACGATGTTGATAAGATTTGAATATCTGACGAGCTAAGCTCACGGTGATTAAACCAAAGAACAACACAGGGCCAACCAAAGCAGTCGATACCGCGACCATCACTGACACAATCACCAAAGTAATCTGAGTCAGTCGCTTGGTGTTCACACCCAAGCTTGTTGCGTTATCAATACCAAGCCAAAGCACATCAAGCTTGGGAGCCAACAACCACAGGCCAAGCAAGCTCAAACCCAGTGGAATAAGGCTGAGGTAAACCAGTTCACCTTTCACGTTATTGAAGCTCGCGAACATCACATTTTGCAGCACGGCAAACTCGTTCGGGTCAATCAACATCGCAAGGAAGTTAGCCAAGCTTGAGAATACGCTGCCGCACACAATACCAATCAATAACAGCGTAAATACGTTATTTCGCTTGCTCTTGAAGTAAAAATGGAACAGCGCAAACGAGAACAAGATCATCACAGTCACAGACAATGAAAAGTTTGCGATTGAATCAATCACCCAGAAACTGGTACTGCCAAACACAAACAGAAGCACCGTTTGAACCAGCATATACAGACTGTCAAAGCCCAAGATGGATGGGGTTAGAATTCGATTATTAGTGATGGTTTGGAAAACCAATGACGATGCAGAAATCGCCACCGCAGCCAACACAATCGACAGCAGTTTGGGTAGTCGCAAAGACAAGAAGAACTCGTAGTTATCCCACGTAAGTCCCTGCCCCACAAATACTGCCGCCATACCCAAAGACGCGATAGCCAGAATCGCAATTTTTACTGAATCACGCATTCGACTTGTCTCTCATGATCAGGTAGATAAAAATCAAGCCGCCAAAGACACTGATTACCATTGAAATTGGAATCTCGTAAGGGAAGATAACGACTCGAGCCAACAAGTCGCAGGCCAATACCAAGATCACGCCCCAGTAGGCTGTCCAAGGCAGAATTTTCTTCATGTTATCGCCCATCATCAACGACACGATATTCGGCACGATAAGGCCAAGAAATGGGATAACACCAACGATCATCACCACTGAAGAGGCGCAGATAGCAACCAATGCAACACCAATGAAGACGATCTTCTGATAATTGAGGCCAATGTTTTTTGCGAAGCTTTCACCAATACTTGCCGCACTGAACTGACTCGCAAAGTAATAAGCCAACACACATGCAGGAACCGCGAGGTAAAGGATTTCATAGCTGCCTTGCAATACACTCGCAAAGTTCGCCATCGTCCAAGCCGACATGGTTTGTACTAAATCGTATTTGTAAGCGATAAAGGTTGTTAGAGATGAGACAACGTTGCCATACATGATGCCAATCAAAGGTACCAACACCGCATTCTTGAACTTCAAGTGTTGTAGAAAGCGGACCAATAGCATAGTGCCTAACACCGCAAACGCAAAGATAAAGCCTAAGTAGCTCCATTGAGCGGCATTACCCAGCACCAGAATACCGACGATGTACCCCAACATGGCGCAATCAATCGTGCCCATCGTAGAAGGTGCAGCAAACTTATTCTGAACAATCTGTTGCATTATCAAGCCAGCAACACTCAAGCCGGCACCGGCAAGCACAATCGCGAACAGTCGAGGGATCCGACTAACAACATAAATAGAGTTGGCGTGTTGGTTGCCATTGAAAAAATCGCTAAAACTGATCTCAGCGACTCCAATCATTAATGACGCAACGCATAACACAACAAGAAATACAGCAGCTGCAATGGGTTTCAACATAGAAGTAATACTAAAGGTAGGATCGGGGAGACCGTATAAAAAAGTGAAAAAGGGCTTATAAGAACACTCTTATAAGCCCGAGAATCTGATGACTAGTAACTATTGAATCGTACGTTCAATGTCGCCAAGCATTCTGTGAATCGCTGTTACGCCGCCACCTACCAGATACCAAGCACTTGAATCAAGGTAAACGATGTTGCCTTGCTGCGCTGCAGGTGTTGCTGCAACCAGTGGGTTGTCAAACAGCTGTTGTGCGCGCCCTTCTGACTTACCGATCGCTTTTTCGCGGTCAAGCACGTAAAGCACTTCAGGTTTTGCGTCAGCAATATATTCAAACGAGATTAGATTGCCGTGATTCCCTTTAATCGGAGCTACTGTCGCACTCTTTGACTCCACAAAGCCAAAGTCATCAAAGATGATTGAGAAGCGACTGCCCTTATTGAACATCGCAATGTTGTTGCCGTTGTTCATTAGCATCATTGCTGACGTTTCGTCAGACGCGACTTTGTCGTTAACCGCCGTGATAGAAGCTTGAGTCTCTTTAATGAGCGCTTCTACTTTAGCTTGCTTACCAAAGAGCTTGCCTAGCGCGCGCCAGTTTTGCTGAGCATCAGCCCAGTATTTGTCACCTTCAATAGAGAACATGATGGTCGGAGCTATTTTTGCTAGTTGATCGTAAACCTTAAGCATACGGTTTTCGGCAATGATGATGTCAGGCTTCAGCATGTAGATAGCTTCAAAATCAGGTTCACTCAATGAGCCCGTATTTGCCGTCGTATCTTTGTACGAAGCTAGATAGTCAGGCATTAGGCTGTGAGGCGCGCCAACTGGCTGTATACCAATCTGATCAAGCACATCCAAGCTACCAAAGCCAAGTACTACAACGCGCTGTGGTACTTCGGTAAACTGCACCGTGCCCTTTACGTGTTCAATAGTGATTGTTTCCGCTTGAGCGGTCATTATCAATGATGATGCAAGAGCGATAGCAAGCCCACCCAATAACTGGCGAACTGAATTGATTGTTTTCTTCATGTGTCTTCCTTTGCCATGGATACAAACCACCACTCATGACAATAAAAGTCACATTACTCATAGATGAGCATGGGGCGTACACAACGGCTAAATAACGATAATTTAAAGTCTGTCATTGCTTTGACAACAAACTTGTAACGCAAGTGAGAACTATTATCAATTATATTTGCGTTAAATTAGCGACACAACAACTTTATTATTCAGAAATGTAAAAGTGAGTATTCATGTTTTGCGTAGTCGGGAGAGATATTAGGAATCAAAAATAGCAAAAAGCGCGAAGAGGAAAATGATCATCAATCTGAAGAAAAAACTGATGGGGAAAAGTGCCCGAAAGCCCTGTAATTACAACCCTAAGCCCCAGAGTCATGGATTGTAATTTACAATATAAAGGCTACGTATAACAGAGACTTAACTACCACTAAGCTAATAACTCAATTGAAACCACCAATGACAAAGAATACGAAGCGGTGCAAAGCCAAACATCACTCAGGCATCATGGTAAGCCCCCTGACCTTCGCTCATTTAACCTTCAGTAAGCGATGACAAATCACTCAAAAATATTTTTGAATTTAGTTTAAAATAGGGTTGCAAATTAAAAAAACTAGGCGTAAAGTTCGCCACCTGGCTCTAATCTATAGAGCTGTTAATGCTAAAGTAAGTCCAAGTTCCACATAGACAGTTCTCGATTCCTCGTTACACCATCTCTGCGTCAGCTTTCACCTAGATAGTCATTCAATAGCTTTTAAATCAGATCCCACTACCGTTCTATTCGTCATTTGCTTTCTTTTTAGCGAATTCAAAATAGATCGACTTATTAAATATAAATGTAATAAACACAAGGCACAGTTATGTCACGCAGAACAACAAGACAAACCCATTGGTACCAACTATCACGCGAAAAAACAGTCAATAAACTAAAAGGTAATAAATGCTCAAGATTAAAATAGACTTACACAAAGAAGAGATTTCATGGGTCACCGAGATTCGACAGCTCAATAGCGATATACTCCACCGCCACATATTGCCCAAGCTACAACATCATAGTTATCTCATCGACTTTGAATTTAATGAACGAGAAAGCATCGGAACTATCGTTTCAGGCAACGGAAACACCCTAGGACATTTCACACTCCTATAGCATTTCCCATAGGCTACAGAAAGAAACACCGTCTAGTCCCAAAGATGTAAAAGATGTCACCCTCAATTCGCTCTAGCAGAACAAAATAGAGTAGAAGTAAAACAGATCAGAAACCTAGCCCTTTTTGCATTTCACACGCGGCTAACGCTAGCTAGGTTATCGTGCTTCTATTGAAACCAACTTATATCAAACTCTGAATCACCAATGAGTCATTATCAGTGCATTCATGGACTAATAAGTTAACGGCATCGACCTTAACTTTTGATCAAGAGTATATAAGTGTTCTGCAGCTTGCATGTGTTGAGGGTAGTCACTGAACTTCTCACGATTTTCCTCATTCATCTTACATGTCTCATCCACCAGCATTAACTTCCAATACAGCTTTGTCGTATGCAGCATCGCCAGTAAAGGTTTGAACACCTCTTTCTCATAAGCTTGAATCAACTCTTCAATCAATTCGTCACGCTCGTTTTCACTTGCGATTGAACCATTGGTTGCCGACAACACTTTTTGATACTTCAGGTTTTGTTGCAGCTTATCCATCACCGTTTGGTTTTCTTCCGCTAACTCAACAAGCTTCGACTTAATAATGTTCACCCAATTCTCTTGGCTCAGTACTGTGTCATCAACACTGTTAAAGTCTTCTCGTATCTGTCGTTCAACACCTTTTTGAGCTTTCTTTAAAACCGCACGCACCTTTTGAAAAGGCAGCTGATATTCCTTACTTAGATCGATAATCAGTTTATGAAAACCACCATTTGGAAGGTGTAAGTTTTCCTTAAACGTCGCCATTGCAGCTTCTTGCTGATCGGTAAGGTGAGTCATTCTGTTTCCTATTCTTTATCACTTATAGTGCTGAGCCCGCGATCATACCACTATATAACCTCGTTTTTTCGGTAACTTGATAGGTTATATCTAGGTGCGTACTTAAATTCTCTCAATACGTTATCTTTTGGTTACTTATTAATCCATATGGCGTTAAATGGTAAAACTGATCATCGATTAAAATCCATACTACACCTGTTCCAACAAAACAGACTTCTAACTTATACAGGTACTTAAATGAAAAAGATTGCACTTAAGATTGAGACTGCGCAAGTCGGATGCTCACCAAGCTCGCGACCATGATGGCTAAATAGAAACTGCCGATAATGGACTCCATGAACACAAAGAATTGAGCAATAGGCAAAGCCGGTGATATGTCGCCATAGCCAACCGTGGTCAAGGTGATAAAGCTAAAGTACATCGCATTGAACAAGTTGGTAAGCCAGATTTGCTCTTCTAACCCGTTAAATGCATTAGGGAAGATTTCTAAAATCAACAAGTAGATAGTCGACCAAGCGAACCCTAACAACAAGTAAATACAGATAGAACCAATAATGTGATTGGGCGTCACCGTCTTTGCTTTCATTACCTGTTTGAGAGCGGAATAAATATGTGAGAACAGAAACACCGCCAATGCCGTTAACGTCACTATCGAAAGGTTATAGTCCTCCAAAAACGAGAATACCCCCGACACCGTAGCGGTTATCAATAGCAGACCATACCAAGAGCGATACAAGGCTCGCTCTTTATGTATTCCCACTATCGAAACAGCCAAAGTAATAATGATCAAAAACAGAATGGTCTTTTGACCTTGCGGATAAAACTGCTGCATCACCGCGCAACCAAAAAACAACACCAACAGTGCATAGAATAAGAAGTAGAAGTTGTCGTCTTTAGAGACTGGCTTCATCTATTTTTCCTCTGCCTCTGCTGGTTTTTTCTCAGTTTCTTCTTGGTTTTTCTCTTCAAGTCCAAGCCATGCCATCATCAGCTCATAGCTTAAACTCAGTATAACTGCACCAACAAACAGACCAACGATTCCTGACATCGCCATTCCGCCCAATGCACCCAGTAGAATAACCAACATTGGGATATGAGAGCCGCGGCTCAATAGCATCGGTTTCAAAATAGCGTCACTGCCACTGACCAAAATACACCACACTAAGAACAGGCTCGCCGCTAGCGTCGATTCAACACTGAACATGTAAATAATTGCAGGCAATAAAGCAAGAATCGGCGGAAGTTGGATAATAGCAATGAGCAGAACAGCTAATGCCCAAAACGCAGCCGCAGGAACGCCAGCAATCACTAAACCAATTGCTGACATAATGGATTGAATCACAGCAACACCTATCACACCCTGCACGACACTACGTACCGTTGATTTAGATAACTGTACCAACTCTTCACCTTTACCATCGGTTAGGCGAGCCACTAAGTGAGTGACCCCTGTTTGGCACTTATCGGCGTTACTCATAAATGCGCCAGCAATGATGGTAGAAATAATAAACTGAATAAACCCACCGCCGAGAGAGCCTAAAACAGAAGCAGCTTTCGTCGCAAACTGTTTCAGTTCGTCAGCATACTTTATGAACGTGCCTTCAATATTATTGGAGGCAGCTACTAAGGTTGAATATACCTTCTCCCCAATGAACGGAATATCTTGTAAAGACTCTTTCGGTTTAGGTAATGACAATGTGCCATCTTGAAGCCCTGTCATCAGATCAGAAGCGCTGGTGTAGATACCAGAGGAAAGCGCCGCCAAAGGAATAAACAGAAGAATCACACCAATAAAGCTAAGCAATGCACTGGCTTTTCCTTTCGACATTCCCGTCTTATTTGAAATCGCGACAGCAACTGGATAGAGCGCAGTCGCAATGATCGCCCCCCAAATAACCAATAGAATGAATGGGCGTAAAATCACAAAACACCAGTAGACGAGCATAGCAATCGCTGCAATTTTGATGGCAGCGTCTATCGCCTGTTTTGAAAAATCGTCGGTTAACTTCATGAGACGTCCTTGTTAGACAAAATTAATGCTGATTTTGTAGAAACTTCCAATTCCGAGTTTCTAGGAATAAAGAGGCCAAAATCATATATATGCCAATTAGCAATAATTGGAATATGCGAATAAAAGTGTTGCTATCGATATCGCCGGAGCTCATCAATGTGCTACCGACAAGTACTAGCAAGGTACTAAATGCAGTGGCGAAAATCGGTGCTTTTTCGGGAACCGTGTAGATCTTCTTAGCAATCACAATAGCGACCAAGCCTATGAATAAAGAGTAGAAGATAATATTCGGAACAATCGAAAGGATTGAAAAAGCAGCTATCGCAAGCAAGCCACCAATGCCATTGCTGATCACCAGAAATGCACTTAATTTGACTGATTTTTCTGAAGTGATCATTAACGATAACAACGCAATAAACATCATGGTTAACAATGCTTCAGATATCTGAAAAATAAAGAAAAAGCACACAACGGGATAAGAGATAATCATCGCACGGAAAGCCGCATACCAGCGCTCTGTCTTATTGAAAGGTACCGACGCAAAGCCAGAGAACTCCGACTTAGGTTCAGGGAAGAAGACATGAACCAGCGCAAAAATAGTCACCGACACTACACCAGAAGTCGCTAAACCTGATGCCAACAATACAGAGACTCCGGGGTTATCAATCGCCATAAAAGGCAGCATCAAGACAGCAATCAACAATATGGTGGCGAAAAGGTTCCATTTAGGGTCTACAAACAAGTAGTAACCCCAAAGCATCATTAGCCCCACTAAAATCAGCAATGGGATCGGGTAATGGGTAATTCCTCGCGACAGCAATAAACCTAACCCCATGGTGACAACAACAGCCAATAACAATTCGTAGACCGTTTCCTTATGGAGGTTTGGTTTATCAATTAAGAACTTAGCAGTGAACACTGGCGCCACAAACGCAAGTGGCCAGTTTATCCATGCCGCCAAGAAAACAGCCAACGTGACCCCTACGGTAAATCGCAGGATCCGTTGCTGTGTTTGTTGGTCAGGAATCGGCTTATCGGACATAAGACAATACGCTAATCAGACGAATCCATACTTTGCCTATCGCGTTGAACACAAAGTTGTCGCCGCTATAAACAATCACATCCGCTTGGCCGCCCACTCGAAGCATGCCTTGCATCTCATCTCGTTCAAATTCGATAGTGATAGGAAGCATCTGTGTTTGACGCAACCAACCCGTTTGTTGGCTAGCTTGAGCAAGCTTACCTGCTTGATCATTTTGTCCCCAATCAACACCCCAATCGATGCTACTCACTCGCCCTTTCACGATTTGTCCTGGAGCGAAATCCAATGCCACTTCCACTTCATCACCGACGGTTACGTTACCAAGGCTATTTTCACGATAATAAGCTTCAATCCAGATATCTTCCGTCGAAACAAAAGTCATGATCGGTTGACCTGCTGATGCGTAAAAACCCTCAGAAAGGCTAAAGTTAGAAACGCCACCTTGTGTCGGTGCTGTAATCACGGTGCGCTCTAGGTTCAACTGTGCCTGTTCAAGTGCTAACAACGCCGCTTTCACTTGGCTGTTTTCCTGACCTTCTTTACCCATTTGTTTCTTAGCACGGTCAAGGTCAGCTTCTGCATTGACAACCGCCGCTCGAGACGTTGCTAATGCGGCTCTCGCTTTATCTGCATCTGATTTAGAAACCACACCTTTATCAGCCATCTCTAAAACACGCTTGGCTTGTAGCTTGGTGTTTTGTCTTTCAACAATCGCTGAAGTGAGTTTCGCTTGCGCTGAAGCAATACTCGCGGTTTGAGCACCGACATTTTGGCCTGCAATCTCTAAATTTTGCTCGGCTTGTTGTACTGCAATTTTGTAATCAGACTCATCTAAAATAGCTAACTTGTCACCTTGATTAACCAGTTGGTTTGGTTGAACCAGTATATCGAGCACTTTACCCGACACCTCAGGCTTGATTGGAACGATATAACCTTTTACACGAGCATTATCAGTAATAGGGATGATGCGGTCTGAAATGACACTGAAGAGCAACATGAATGCAACAAACAACAATAGGTAGTTTGTGACCTTTCTTACTTTGTCTTTTCCGTTTTCTTGCTGGCCAACTTCTTCATTGGCTTCTTGCTTATTCCCTTTGGCTTCTGACATGGGGCTCCCTTCTAGATAACTAACATCAACAAAATTAATACTTTAAAAATAAACCCAGCAATGGAAAACTCAAGTAAATAGGGTTAGATTTAGTAAACAAAACGTTGCAAATGATATGCACGTCTAATAATGCAACAATATATACAGGATTGTATTCTCATGACCTCTAGTCACTACCAAGTCCCAGTAATTCAGACGAACTACGCTAAAATTCTGGTTCAGGTTTTTTCTGACTATGGTCTTGATTTACATATGTTGCTTAAAGATTCCGGTTTACCACCTGACCTTATCGAATCAGAAAGTGATTTTGTGCCATCGGAATCCATTAAGCGTTTGATTTACCTCACATCGGCGCAACTTGGCGTATCTCGGTTCACCGATATTCTAGGACTCGCATTTCGACGTCGAATCATCCCAAATGTCTTGCATCAATTCACCGAATTTAAAACCATTGGTGATTCGCTGAAACACCTAAATTCAATCTTTGCCTACGACTCTCCAGGCAGCAAAGTCGAGCTTATTCAAGAACACGGCCAAAGTTGGTTTTGCCGAACTGCACCCGAAGACAATTCCCCTACGTTTCAATGGGGAGAAGCTTTTGCAATTACATATATCATTGAGTTAATAACCATTTTATCCAAATCCCCATGGTTGCCTAGTAAGGTGCGTCTGCAAGGACATGACATCGATGTCGTCAAAACACTGGTGCCAAGTAGCTGCCAATTGTTTGTTGAACAGTCGTCGACGGCTGTGCTGATCCCTGAAGAAATCTTACAACTCCCAATTCGCCTAACCTCTAAAGAACTCAGTGCTAAACCGACGCTTATTGAGTGGCACACCAGCTTTACCGATAGCGTTTATGAGCTACTCAAGCCCTACATGAAAGAACAAGATCTCTCACTTGAAGAAGCGGCTGAACTGCTCAATTTTTCTGTGCGAACGTTTCAACGCAAACTCAAAAATGAAAATACGACCTATCGAAAAATCAAAGAAAACCTAATGTTTTCAGTCGCATGTGAGCTGATGGAAGAAGGACACACGCTGACCTACATCTCTAGCCAACTCGGCTACACCAACATCTCTCACTTTTCTCGGGCGTTTAAGCGTGTGTCTGGTCTTACGCCGAAGATTTACCAACGTTCAATTTTGGACTAAGTGTAGTTTTGGACTAAGTACAACCTGGCCTCCCTCTCAGTTCCATTTGTAAGAGTGTCGCTAGATCTATCGCGCCCCAAAGCTCCTCTACGTCTTGTACCCTAAAATAAATAATCATACTTACTCCTCTTTAAGTCGAAGTACCATCTTGGATCAATCTCGACAGAGATACTTACCAGGCTCTTCTCCGCTTAGATGAGTCTATAAATTAACAATAAAATCAATAAAGCATT
>NZ_JBFSUD010000084.1:0-18836 GCF_041467175.1 Vibrio sp. 10N.247.310.24 | reverse complement strand
AGAGAAGCTGCTTAGTAAACAAGCGAATGATGACAACTACCTTGAAAAACGCCGCAAGGCAGAGGCTTTGAAGTGTAGCTAGCCTACATGAGAAGCCGATAACACAGTAGAAATGAACCACAAAGGCTGCCCGAAGGGTTCGGTTAGAATCGTTTTATACTTTGTTAAGATGTATTTACTTAGAATGACTAGGCTACATACATCTTGCCGCGCCTAAAACGATTCTATCTCGAACAAAAATTTAACCACGAAAGGTCAACAGACCCTAAGTAAAATCGACAAATGACCTCGTAATTTAAAGGCTTTTCATGTAGCATCTCGCCCCTTTTGTTGAGTGGGGGATATTATGTTTATTGGGTTTGATTATGGAACAGCGAACTGTTCTGTCGCGGCGATGGTTGATGGAGAACCAAGCCTGTTACCATTAGAAGGTAGCAACCATTATATTCCCTCAACGGTATTTGCACCTACTCGTGAGAGCGTTTCTGAGCACCTATTTCGCCATTTGAATATCAAACCGAGTGATGCGATTGGTGAGCAGGTGTTGCGACGTGCTATCGCTCTGAGCCGAGAAGAGAGTATCGACCTAGTGCCAGAAGACATGGCATTTGGTCAGGCTGCATTGGACCTTTATTTGGAAGACCCTCGTGACGTTTATTATGTTAAGTCCCCTAAGTCTTTCCTTGGTGCCAGTGGATTGCATGATGTTCAGGTGAGTTTCTTCGAAGATTTAGTGTGCGCCATGATGGCGAATATCAAGCATCAAGCTGAAATCACGACTCAAGAGCCGATCAAACAAGCTGTTATTGGGCGACCAATTAACTTCCACGGTCGTGGTGGTGAAGAAGCAAACCGACAAGCCGAAGATATACTCTCACGTGCAGCCAAACGTGCAGGTTTCCTTGATATCGCTTTTCAGTTTGAACCGGTCGCTGCAGGCCTTGATTACGAAAGTACTCTGACTGAGAACCAAACGGTATTAGTTGTCGATATTGGTGGTGGTACCACCGATTGCTCATTGTTAGAAATGGGGCCAAGTTGGTCTGGTAAAGCGAACCGCACCCAAAGCTTGTTAGCACACAGTGGACAAAGGGTTGGGGGTAATGATCTTGATATTTACCTTGCCTTCAAACAATTGATGTCACCTTTCGGTATGGGTAGTAAGGGTATTTCGGGTATCGATATGCCGTTGACTCAATTCTGGAATCCAATTGCGATAAACAATGTAGAAGCTCAAAAAAACTTCTATTCAAGGGAAAACCTAGCCGCGTTAAAGTTACTTCGTAAAGAAGCTTCAGAGCCTCAAAAGTTAGACCGTTTAATGAAGGTCTATCACGATACTTTAGGTTACAGCATTGTGCGTCGGGCGGAAGAAGCCAAGATTGCATTGGCAGAATCCTCCCAATATCGAACAGCAATCAATGTTGCATCAGATCTGATTGAAGTGGATATCTCCGTTGAGCAGATGATTGAAGCGATTGAAACGCCAAAATCTAAGATGATTGAATTGGTCAAAGAAGCGATTCAACAAGGTCAGAAAAAGCCAGATGTCATCTATATGACGGGTGGTTCAGCCCGTTCTCCTATTCTTCGAGAAGCAGTACAACAAGCCGTACCGAATGTGCCAATTGTGAGTGGTAACTATTTTGGTTCCGTAACCTCAGGCCTAGCACGTTGGGCTGAGGTTTGCTTCAAATAAGAATGTACTAACTTGTATTAGGGCAACCAGTCACGGATTGGTTGCCCTTTTTTTTTGTATTTTCTCTAGTGAACTTTCAATAAAGCAACTTTTCCTAGTTCAAATTGGGAATTGTTTCACAAGGCTAAATATTTCAGCACGGCTCATTATGTTACAGGATGTTTCTAAGTTAATAGTATGTCGCAGAATGGTCTGGAAAGTCGTTTGTAGCCTAAGTGTCTAATGCTGTTTTTATGATTGGGAAATCAAAAAATTGAAGGTTTTTTATATCAAAATATACCAAAAATTAGCTTGAGGTTTGTTTTTAATGGTTTGTTTTTAATGGTATTTTTTGTTTTTATAGCGCGATTTTTTTTATTTTATATATTTTAATGCAACTTTTTTGTCAGTCGTATATTAGTGTTTTCCCACTTGTTAAATGCAGGTAACAACCTCTCCGTAAGCACGAGGTTGTTATGGAATCACTCTCCCAGTTACAAATGGATATGACAATGAATAAGAAACTTTTAGCGCTAGCAATTTCTGGTGCAGTATTTGGTACACAGGCAGTTGCGGTAGAGCTTTATAACGAAGACGGTACAGCCTTCTCTGTTGGTGGTCACGTTTCTGTAAACCTGAATGGTTCAGAGAAAGGCGATACGGATGTTGGTACAAACTCACCACGCATCAACTTTAATGCTACGCAAGAATTAGGCAATGGCTTCACAGCTGACGCTAAAGGCGAATGGGCGCTTAACTACCTAAACGGTGGTGATGAATCGTTTACTACTCGTCTTGGTTACGTAGGTTTAACTCATGATGAGCTAGGTCGTGCTGTTGCAGGTACGCAGTGGGCGCCATACTACGATGTAGCTTCAGCTACTGATATGCCGATCGCTTTCGCGAACGATTTCTTATACGACAACCACGGTGCACTAGGTACTGGTCGTGCAGACAAAATGGCAAGTTACCGCAACGGATTTGATTTTGGTGAAGCGGGTGAGCTTAGCTTTGGTCTAGGTTGGCAGGGCAGCAATGACGTAACGACTGACACTGAAAACGTTCTTGGTGGTGTTGTTGTTACTACTCGTTCAACGGTGTCTTACGATGACCGTATTCAAGCGACTCTTGGTTACTCAATCGCTGGTGTTAAATTGGGTTATGCCTTCAACACTGGTGACTTCAAAGAGGGTGGTGTTTCTAAGACGGCTGAATCTCACCTAGTTTCTGCTGCATACGGTTCTTACGGTTCAGGTTTATACCTAGCAGGTATCTACGCTTCAAACGAAAACATGAACGTAGGCCTTGAAGAAAGTGATGCATATGAATTGCTAGCGGCGTACGCTTTAGCGAACAGCTTAAACTTAAGCGTTAACTACGAAGTTGTTGAAGGCGAAGCGACGAAAGGCGCGGCAACACAAACTGACCGTGAAGAGCTAGCTCTACAAGCTGAATACAACTTTACGAGTAATGTTGTTGGCTACACTGGCTATCAGTTTGATCTAAACGATGCAGACAACAGAAAAACTGACGACAAGTGGACTATTGGTGCTCGTTTCTACCTATAAGTCGCGACTCATTGAGTTTGACCACTATTATGCATAGTGTTTACTCCTTAAATTTACCTTTTCGGATACTGTCCTAGACACCATGCTAAGCCCTCTGAAGCCTTTTGGTTTGAGAGGGCTGCTTTCGTTCTATACGCATCTGTTTTAGCTTTTCCTTCATGTTACCCAGCCATTCATTTCATCTACGTAGCTATGGCTCTTGTCATCAGTTCTTATACGTCGCGATCTTCGGATAAAAGTATTTAAATCGTTTAATTGAGCTAAAGATCAGAATTTAGATATTGATAACCATCTTGTCGAAGATTCTCTTTTAATGATGCGGTAAACTCTGCGCTCCAAAAAAACAGTTTAGGGACAAACTATGAGCAGCGTTGTAGATCAGGAGCAATTGATGAATTCGAAACGAACAGCAACACCCAGCAAAGTACTGTGTATTGGGCGCAATTATGTTGATCACATCGAAGAGCTTAATAATGTTATCCCTGACTCTATGGTGGTGTTTAATAAGCCGAGCACTAGCGTTACGTCTTCTCTATCATCTTTCCATCAAGAAACGTTACATTATGAAGCTGAAATCTGCTTCATTGTTGAAAACGGTGAATACTCTGCCGTGGGGCTAGGTTTAGACCTTACCAAACGCGAGTTACAAAGTAGTTTGAAGGCGAAAGGTCTGCCTTGGGAGCGTGCTAAAGCTTTTGATGGTTCTGCTGTTTTTAGCCGCTTTGTTCCCATAGATAACTTGGACCTCTCTGACTTAAACTTAGAGTTATTTATTAACTGTGTCCGCGTTCAAAAAGGGCATGTTGAACAGATGCTTTATTCCCCAGAGACCATCCTCGAAGAGTTATCTTCTTATACGACTTTGCTAGACGGTGATGTTGTGATGACGGGCACTCCGAAAGGTGTTGGAGAGGTACATCAAGGTGATATTTTCCTTGGGCGCCTAAAGTGTGGTGAAACCACTGTGATTGAGATCGAGTGGGTAGCACGTTAATTAGTCTTTTGTATTTAGTTAATAAATTGGTTTTACTGTTTATTAATGGTGTTTAATTCGATTGATTTAACACCTAGCAACTGATTGCATCTGGAAGGGCGTTAGTATTTGATATAAAATTCGCCTCCATTTTTATCAATACTGAAACCCATGATCGATTTAACCATCCTACCTGTTTACCTGACGGCCGTTGTAGCTCTTCTCCTTTTACCAGGCCCTGATATGTTACTCATCGCAAGCTCAAGCATGAGCTATGGCCGTAAAGTCGGTGTGTTTGCGAGCTTAGGTAATGCGACTTCTGGAATTATCCTGACAGTATTGGCAGCAATGGGCGTTTCAGCATTGATTGCGATGAGTCCAGTGGCTTTAAAAGCCCTTCATCTATTAGGCGGTGCATACTTATTAAAGATGGGTTGGGATTGTCTTCGAACAGAACAGGGTAATGCGCCTGAGTTAAGCGACAACCGTGCTGCAAAAGCGTACTACCAACGAGCACTTATTAGTAACCTGCTTAATCCTAAAGCGTTGGTTTTCTTCGTGATGTTCTTACCGCAGTTTGTATCGACGAGTATTGAAGCGACTTCGGGCGAGCAGATGCTCGTTCTGGGTTTATTGCTGAATGTGCTAGGTTTGACGTTCAACTTTTTACTTGTGGCGTTAGTGGGCACTATTGGTAAATCTTTGGTAGAAAATGCAAAGTTTCGCACCTATCAGCAAAAAGTGATGGGCGGAGTTTTCATCGTGTTAGCGGTGTGGATGTTGTCTTCCTTCTTTACCTCGTAGACTGCAACTCAAACAGTTTATCGGGGTTAGCCGCCGATACAAAAATGGACGCTTCGAGCGTCCATTTTTTATGTCTATCAGTTACATATTGCACTTCATTGAACTGATGTTTTGAAAGAATGATGCTCTAAGAGTTCAACTCTTTCTGGTGTTGTTCGATGAGCCTATCCATGTACTCTTCACCGCGCTTGCGAGTATCGTCATAGGTTTCTGTCCCTTCGAACTTTGTTACCGTCTCATAATAAACCTTAACTTTTGGTTCTGTTCCTGAAGGGCGGACGATAATGCGTGAACCATCCTCGAGATGATAGATGAGTACGTCACTCGCGGGCAGGTTAATCGCCTCGGTAGCCCCACCGACAATAAAGCGCAAAGAAGACTGCAGATCTTCAATCACAGAGATAGTGACACCGTTTATTACTTTTGGTTGTGCCGAGCGGAGTTTAGAACCAATCGATGGTGAATCTGGGTCTAGGGCAATACTTCGTTGCGCGTTGGTATGAACCCCATGTTCAAATGAAATTTGAGCGAGAAGATCCCAAACGGTTCGCCCTTGAGATTTTAACTCCTCAACCAGTTGAGCAAACACGACGATAGCAGACAGTCCATCTTTGTCTCGTACCTGAGTGCCAATTGTGTAGCCTAATGCTTCTTCATAGGCGAACAAGAACTCGTTTTTCTCATCTTCTAATTGCATGCCAATATTCGCTAACCATTTAAAGCCAGTCAGCGTTTGGAAGTAAGTCGCACCGTGAGAATTAGCCACTTTCTCAAGTAGAGTTGAAGATACGATACTGTTACCAACTAACTGGTTTTTAGTGTGTGGCTTTGATAGCAAGTAGTGCGCGAATAACACACCCACTTGGTCACCTGTTAGCATTTTGTAGGAAGCATCTTCAGTTCTGACTTTATCATCGGTTCGAACGGCAACGGCAAATCGGTCTGCATCTGGGTCATTAGCGCAAGCGATGTCGGCATCGACACTTTTTGCTAAGTTAACCACAAGATCCATCGCGCCTTTTTCTTCCGGGTTGGGGAAGTTTACGGTTGGGAAGTGACCATCTGGCTCTCTCTGTTCGGCAACACTGAACACCTTATGGAATCCAGAATCATGAAGTAGATCTTCCGCCATTTGTGCGCCGACACCATGCATAGCGGTATAGGTGATGGTGGTGTTCGCCGATTCGATCTCTTTACTCACGTGTGGGCTCTGGTTGATCGCAGCGCGGTACGTTTGATAATAGCCTTCAGTTAACCATACCAACTTACCCTGTGTTTCAGCGTCACTAAGGCTCATCAATGGGATGGCCTTGGTCGATGCGATGTCTATTTCAGCAGCAATGCCTGCATCATGAGGGGGAATGATTTGAGCGCCATTCTCCCAGTACACTTTGAAGCCATTGTACTCCGGCGGGTTGTGGCTGGCCGTCACGACAACCGCCGCTGCCGCGTTGAAGTGCTCAATACCAAAGGCAACGATAGGTGTCGCAGCAACATTCGAAGTTAGGTAAACCTTAATACCTAAAGCGGTGAGTACAGAAGCTGTATCAATTGCGAATTGCTTTGAATCTAAACGGCCGTCGTAGCCAACCACTACACCACGCATAGAGGCATTTGCGACATGTTCAATTAAATAGTGGCCAAGGCCTGTGGCCGTTTCTTGTATGACCAGGCGGTTCATTCTATTTGGGCCGCATCCGACTTTGCCGCGCAGTCCCGCTGTTCCGAATTCTAATCGTTGAATAAAGCGGTCTTCAAGTTCGTCGTGCATTCCCTCATCGATAAGGTATTGAAGCTCTTCACGAGTTCTTGGGTCTGGGTCTCTCGCTAACCAGTTCATTGCATCTTGCATAATCACTAAACCTTTTAATATCGGGGTGTCTTTCTGTTGATTTAATTTAAATGATACTGATTATCATTTCTATGAAAGCAATCGTAAAACTCGATTTAAAATAAATTCCAACAGCAAGGGAAAGGCATATGGGTAAAGCTACTTCAAATAATTGACTGTTTAATAAGTAAACTTACCTTGAACAATTGGATATCACTAACTAGCCTTTTACATAAATATAACAAAACTTAACAAGTTCGTCGTTTTTGAATCTTTAGTGGAAACTTACAACGCTTATGATCCGTATAGGTTCTTAAGTTCAGATGATGTCAGCAGCCCGTTTACAGGCTAGCTCCATGTGAGTTGTAGATTGAGATTCAGCTTTTCATGTTCAGCTGGAATAACAATGAATGTTGTCTGGCTCGGAATGATACATAGCTCGTAATGACATGTAGTTCGTAATGAAACGTAGCTCGCAACGAATATAGCTCGTAACGAAACACAGCTCGCAACGACATTTAGGTCGCAAGTATCCAATTAGGAAGGATAAGGAGAGATCTTTTGAAAAGATTACTGGTTAGGCTAGCGTGGCTTTTGAAAAGTTTTGTTGTGGTTTTGGTGTCGCCTTTGGTGCATGCAAGCAGTGAATACAACATGACTCAAGGTGTCACTGAGATCAGCGGTAAGGTATACGAGCTTCATATGCTGATCTTCTATATCTGCTGTGCGATTGCCTTTGTTGTTTTTGGAGTGATGTTCTATTCGATTCTGAGGCACAGAAAGTCGAAGGGTGCGGTTGCTGCCCATTTTCACGAAAGCACGAAAGTAGAAATTCTTTGGACCATCATTCCTATTATTATCCTTATCGCTATGGCGATACCCGCCACTAAAACCTTAATAGCGATGGAAGACACCTCCCAATCAGATCTGACCGTAAAAATCACAGGGTCACAATGGAAATGGCACTACAGCTATTTTGGTGAAGACGTTGAGTTTTTCAGCCTCCTAGCAACCAGTGACAAAGAGATTGAAGGCATCGAAGTGAAAGGCGCGCATTACCTGCTAGAAGTTGATAAGCCACTTGTACTGCCTATCAATCGTAAAGTCCGCTTTTTGATGACTTCCGATGATGTGATTCACTCATGGTGGGTGCCAGCATTCGCCGTTAAGAAAGATACCATTCCAGGTTTTATTAATGAGGCTTGGACAAAGATAGATGAGCCCGGCGTCTACCGCGGGCAGTGTGCAGAGTTGTGTGGCCGTGCTCATGGGTTTATGCCGATAGTGGTGCATGCGATGGAAGAAGCTGAGTATGACGCATGGTTAGCCGAACAAAAAGAATTGGCGGTAGCCGCACAGCAAGCCGCGCAAGATGCATTAGATGCGTCACTTTCCTTGGAAGAGCTCAATACCATTGGCGAAGAGGTGTATAAAACTCGTTGTGCGGTGTGTCACCAAGTTAACGGCGAAGGTATCCCTGGAGCATTTCCTGCCATAAAAGGAAGCCCTATTGCGCTTGGCGATGTGGATGTTCATATCGACACTATTGTTTATGGTCGTGGCGGGACGGCGATGCAAGCATTCGATAATCAGTTAACTGAGAAAGAGATCGCAGCGGTAGTGACTTATCAACGAAACGCTTGGGGTAATGACACTGGCGATATTGTTCAGGCTTCAGATGTGAACGCTTATAAAGCCAAGCAAGAAGGCGGGGAACAAGCTTCTGACGAACAAGGTTCAACGGATGAAACGAAAGGCTCAACGGACAAAGCACAAAACGATGCTAAGGAGCAGTTATGAGTTCACCAATCAATAAGCCGGTGAAATCGGCTCCAGCAGAAGACCAAGCACTGAGCCATTCTACGGAAGGTACACTAGGCAATAATGATTTGCCTGTTGATGATCACGACTCACATGCGGCACCCAAAGGTTGGGCGCGTTGGCTGTACTCAACCAATCATAAAGACATTGGTACATTATATCTTTGGTTCAGTTTTGCGATGTTCTTAACGGGTGGTGCGATGGCGATGGTCATCCGTGCTGAGCTATTCCAACCGGGTTTGCAACTCGTTGAGCCCGATTTCTTTAATCAGATGACCACAGTCCACGGTTTAATCATGGTATTTGGTGCGGTGATGCCGGCATTTACGGGCTTGGCTAACTGGATGATCCCGATGATGATCGGTGCTCCAGATATGGCGCTGCCGAGAATGAACAACCTCAGTTTCTGGATTCTGCCTTTTGCATTTTTAATCTTGATCGGATCTTTGTTTACTGAGGGAGGCGGCCCGAGCTTTGGTTGGACCTTCTACGCGCCACTTTCGACAACTTATGGCCCAGACAGCACCGCGCTATTCGTATTCTCAGTTCATATTATGGGGATCAGTTCGATCATGGGGGCGATTAACGTGATCGTAACCATAGTGAACATGCGCGCGCCAGGTATGACTTGGTTCAAGCTACCGATGTTCGTATGGACATGGTTAATTACCGCTTTCTTACTAATAGCCGTGATGCCCGTGCTCGCGGGTGCGGTTACCATGGTGCTGACTGATAAATACTTTGGGACTAGCTTTTTTGATGCCGCTGGTGGTGGGGACCCGGTGATGTTCCAGCACATATTCTGGTTCTTTGGGCACCCCGAAGTGTACATCATGATCTTGCCTTCTTTTGGTATTGTCTCAGCCATCATCCCAGCATTCAGTGGTAAGCGTCTGTTTGGCTACCACTCTATGGTGTACGCGACTTGTAGTATCGCATTGTTGTCATTCTTGGTTTGGGCGCACCACATGTTCACCACGGGTATGCCAGTCTTTGCCGAATTGTTCTTCATGTATTGCACTATGCTGATTGCGGTGCCGACCGGTGTGAAAGTGTTCAACTGGGTGGCGACCATGTGGCGGGGGGCTTTGACCTTTGAAACCCCAATGCTGTTTGCGATTGCCTTTATTGTTTTGTTTACGATTGGTGGGTTATCCGGATTGATGCTTGCTATCGTGCCTGCGGATTTCCAATACCACGATACCTATTTTGTTGTGGCTCATTTCCACTATGTTCTGGTGACAGGCGCCGTGTTCTCAATTATGGCCGCAGCTTATTACTGGCTGCCGAAATGGACTGGGCATATGTACGACCACAAGCTCAGTCTGTGGCATTTCTGGACGTCGGTAATCTCAGTTAATGTACTGTTCTTCCCTATGCACTTTTTAGGGCTAGCGGGCATGCCGCGTCGTATTCCAGATTACGCCATTCAATTTGCTGACGTTAACCAAGTCGTGTCGATTGGTGGCTTTGCCTTTGGGTTGTCTCAGTTGATTTTCTTATGGCTAGCGATTAAGTGCGTAAGAGGCGGAGAGCCTGCACCAAGCAAGCCTTGGGATAGGGCTGAAGGGCTAGAATGGACAGTACCAAGCCCAGCGCCTCACCACACCTTTACTCATCCACCTAAAGTAGATTAAAGGGATGAGCTATGAGTGATAAGCAAAGCGATCCCAATCAAGATAAAAAGCAACCAAAGCGCCTGTCTAATAAGCGATCGACTAAAAAGCTGACGGGCTACTTGGTGTTGAGCGTGGTGGCGATGTTTGGCTTCGGTTTCGCTTTGGTGCCGCTCTACGATGTGATGTGCGAGGCCTTAGGCATTAATGGCAAAACTAATACTGTTTCAGCGGTGCAACCTCAGGGAATGCAGCCTGATTACTCTCGTACTGTTCGTGTTGAATTCATGTCGCACATTAAGCCAGATATGCCGTGGCAGTTCTCGCCTGAAGTTCGAGTGTTAGAGGTTCACCCTGGTGAAGTGGTTCAAACTAACTACATAGCTAAAAACCTATCTGGAGCCTCATTGGTTGGCCAAGCCGTACCATCGGTTTCTCCAGGTATGGGGGCAACTTACTTCAATAAGATGGAATGCTTTTGCTTTAATCAGCAGCCATTGGACGGGCACAAGAGCGCAGAAATGGGTTTGATATTTTACATTGAGCCAGATATTCCAGAATCGATACATACACTCACGCTCTCATATACGCTGTTTAACATCACGAGTCAGGTGAGTGGAAAGGCAAGTAAGCCTGAAGTGAGTACATCAACATTGAGCACACTACAATCTGGCTCACCAAAAGCGAGCACACTCGCAAGTAACTAGGGATTTACAGAACCAGTATCAACATAAGGAGTTGAGCGATGAGTTCTAAAAAGGAAGTTTATTTCGTTCCACATCAAAGTCACTGGCCATTAGTGGGTGCTGTAGCACTGTTTTTGGTCGCGGTTGGTGCTGGCTTGACGGTGCAAAATATGGGCACCGACGCAGCCGGTGGAGTATTTGGCAAAGCGGTGTTGTTAGTCGGGTTTGCTGTGCTGCTTTACATGCTCGCAGGTTGGTTCAGCAATGTGATCACAGAATCATTAAGTGGCGTTTATTCTGAGCAGATATCTCGTTCTTTTAGACAAGGAATGAGTTGGTTTATTTTCTCCGAAATCATGTTCTTCGGCGCTTTCTTTGGCGCGCTTTTCTATGCTCGTATGATTTCTGTACCTTGGATTGGTGGTGCGGGTAATAATGAAATGACCCATGAAGTATTGTGGCCGATGTTCCAATCGATATGGCCATTAACGACTACCCCTGATGGCGTAACGACACAAGCCATGCCTTGGCAAGGTATCCCGCTTAAGAACACCATTATCCTGCTGCTTTCCTCTGTGACGCTGCACATGGCACATATCAGTCTTGAACAAAATAAGCGTATGGCTTTGATCGTCTGGTTGGAGATAACCATTGTTCTGGCTGGCTTCTTCCTGTTCTTCCAAGTTGAAGAGTATCTTCACGCTTATCAAGAGATGGGGCTGACACTTCAGTCTGGTATCTACGGCAATACCTTCTTCTTGTTGACTGGGTTCCATGGTTTGCATGTCTGTTTAGGAACTATCTTTTTGATCGTGTTGCTGGCAAGAGTTGCGAAAGACCACTTCACTCCGAAAGACCACTTTGCGTTCCAAGCGGGCAGTTGGTATTGGCACTTTGTTGATGTGGTTTGGTTAGGTCTGTTCGTGTTTGTCTATGTACTTTGATGATGTACGGGCTGCTTTAAGTCGTGTTTTGAAGAATAAATAAGTTTGAAAACTTGAATGCCTTAGTAAGGTCTTGGATTTGGAGTGATGGTGCCTGAGGCTAGGGCAAGTAACAATAATAGCACTACGATGGCAGACAGCATCACACGGCGACCTAAGAAGTGACTCAGTCTTTTGCCATTGTGTTTACCTGAGGCGATTTGAATTAGGCCTTTCATCAAATTGAAAGCGATGAAGAACAGCAAAGCGACTAACACAATTTTAAACAACAACACAAAGGTAGATGACGCCATAGTGATAACTCCAAACCGATTGATTGATGATGAACACAAGTTCCGCAGTAAAGGTTTTTGGATAGCGGTTGTTTTAACTGTGGTTTCAGTCGGCATTTTAATCAAGTTGGGTTTGTGGCAGTTAGATCGAGGTAACGAGAAATTGCGCTATGAACAGCAGCTATCAGAAAGAGCGCAGCAATCGTCTAGGTCATTGGATGCGGTTATCTCTGAATGGAAAGACTCGCGTACACAAGCGCAAGGCTCACCTGAACTGCCGTCTTTAAATGGTTTGAAGGTTGATGTGGGATTGGAAGCACCAAGTGGTTTAGTGGTTTTGTTAGACAACCAGATTAACCAAGGAACGGTAGGGTATGTGATTTACATGTTGGGCGAAGTTCCAACACAAGATGGAAGAAAACAACTGTTGATCGATCTTGGGTTCGTTGCAGCGAGCCGTGACAGAAGAGAGCTACCCCAATTAGGAAGCATCACACTACCAACCAATATGTCAGGGCGTTTGTACACACGTTCGGTGAACCCTCTAAGTCATGAGTTGGGATTAGAAAATACGACACCGAATAGAATTCAAAACTTAAACATAACAGCACTATCACAGTACACCGGGCAAGAAGTGCTGCCCTTTGTCTTCCAACCTCAGAGTTTAGATTCATGGCCCTATGAAATGTTATGGCGTCCAACGGCGATGAAATCTGAGAAGCACTTTGGTTACTCATTTCAATGGTTTGTTATGGCTGCGGTACTTTTGTTTTTGACGATGTTGATTGGCTATCGGTACCTAAAAGCAACACCTATCACGAGGAATAAGGATGGATAAATCTCAAGTACAAGTGAACAGGGAAATTACCGAGGCAAACATGGCTGAGCTCAGAAGCCGTCGTACTAAAGGGCGCTTGGTATTAATTGGACTTGTTTTAATTTTCGCTTTGCCAGCCATTATCGCCAAAACTGTATTGGACCAGAATTGGTATACCTCAGGTGTCACTAACTCTGGCGAATTGGTAGAACCAAGAACCACGCTTGCGGATTTCGGCGTAACGGTACCCATGGCTGGAGAAGGGTGGTTAGTGGGTTATATCGCTCCTACAGAGTGTGAAAGCTTGTGCGAACAACAACTCCATTATTTGAATCAAAGCTATTTGGCGTTAGGGAAAAACAAAGAGCGAGTGACTGCCGTTGTTTTTGTCTCAGAAGGTAATTCGTTGTCGGGTTCGCTCGATAAGCCGGATTTATCTTTGTTAGCTGGTGGTGATCAGTTAAGTACTGAGTTTTCACCTGCTTCGATTGTCATTATTGACCCACTAGGGCAGTTGGTCATGGAGTACAAAAGCGTTTCTGACCCGTCTCAGTTAGTTGGTCAATCTAAAGGCATGATTCATGATCTAAGAAAGCTGCTTAATCTGTCACGAGTTGGGTAGTTAATCAGCTTAAGTTGATGAGCTTTAGCAAATTGCGTTAATGCTGAGTGTTGTTAGCGAAAAGGGAATAAATATAGGGAGATAAACGATGCAGAATAGAGCCCCTGATTTACTCATACACATGATGAGATTAACGATCTTATTAACCCTTACCGTGATCGTGCTCGGCGCTTATACCCGTTTGTCGGATGCTGGCCTTGGCTGTCCTGATTGGCCAGGGTGTTACGGCAAGATAACCGTTCCTTCTGATGCCCAAGCAGTGAATCAAGCCAATCTACAATTTCCAGAACGAGCTCTCGAAGCAGACAAAGCGTGGATAGAGATGACCCATCGCTACTTTGCAGGAACATTAGGGCTGCTTATCTTTGTCGTTGTTGCTTGGTGTATTAAAAAGAATATAACAGCTGCTGGTCTTCCGTTACTTATCTCTGCAACCGTGATATTTCAGGCTTTGCTCGGAATGTGGACGGTGACTCTCAAGTTGATGCCCGTTGTGGTTATGGCACATTTGATGGGGGGCTTCACGCTATTGTCGCTGTTGTGTCTGCTCTACTGTCGTTTGTCTCAATTTCAAAGCCGTTTTGGTGAGGCTACGTATACTTCGTCACTTAAGGCTTGGGCGCTGTTCGGGCTATTCATTGTGGTCGGGCAGATACTGCTTGGTGGTTGGACATCGTCGAACTATGCCGCGTTGGTGTGTACACAGTTACCCATATGTGAAGGTAACTGGATGAGTTATCTCGACTTCAAAAATGCGTTCGATTTTGCTCAACACGGCCATGATAACTATGAGTTTGGTGTGTTGGAATATCCCGCAAGGCTCACCATCCATGTCATGCACAGGTTCGGGGCTATTGTGGCGACGTTAACGGTGCTGATGATCGTGTACCAGCTATGGAAATTTGGCCAAGTGCCTCACCAAAAGCTGAGCGTGATTGTCGCAATAGTCTTGTTTACTCAAATCAGCCTTGGAATCAGCAATGTATGGTTTCATCTGCCAATCTCAGTCGCGGTTTTGCATAACCTAGTCGCAGCGATGTTGCTAATCAGCATGGTGGTGACCAATTTTGTCGTGTGGCAACGCAAACCAAGTCAGAGCTTGGTGAAGAACAGTGTATTACAAGGAGGTAATCATGGTCAGTAGAACGTCAACACAGTATGAAGTGGTGGCTCAAGACGCAGCCTTAACTCATAAGATAGCAGCCAACAATGACACAGCTTTAAGTAACGAAATAGCTGCAAAAAACAAAGCTACTTGGAAGGTCTATTTAACGCTGACTAAACCCAAGGTAGTGGCTTTGATGTTACTAACGGCCTTAGTGGGTATGTGTTTGGCCGTGCCCAACGGATTACCTTTACAGCAAACTCTGTTCGGAATGATTGGGATAGGGTTAATGGCAGGTTCAGCCGCTGCATTTAACCATTTGATCGATAAAAAGATCGACGGCCAGATGACTCGAACAAATCGACGACCTTTACCATCCGGTGAACTGAGTAGTGCGCGCGTGTTCAGCTTTGCCGCGGGTATTGGCTTACTTGGTTTCGTCACGCTTGTGGTGTGGGTCAATCAACTCACCGCTTGGTTAACCTTTGCAAGCTTGTTGGGTTACGCAGTGATTTATACCATGTATCTGAAGCGAGCGACGCCGCAAAACATCGTGATAGCAGGGATCGCTGGTGCAATGCCTCCGCTGTTGGGCTGGACGGCAGTTACTAATGAGCTTCATTCAAACGCTTGGTTATTGGTGATGATCATATTTATTTGGACCCCTCCGCACTTCTGGGCGCTGGCAATTCATCGTCGTGACGAGTATGCCAAAGTGAACATCCCCATGCTGCCTGTGACCCACGGAATCGAATACACCAAGACTTCTATTTTGCTCTATACCTTGTTGATCAGCATCGTGTGTATATTGCCGGTGTTGGTCGGCATGAGCAGCTGGATATACCTAAGTGCTTCATTGGTGTTAAATGGCGGGTTTGTTTATCACGCTTGGGTACTTAAGTATCGTGATGAGCCTAACATGGCGATGAAGACCTTCAAGTTCTCCATTTATCATCTTATGATTTTGTTTGTTGCTCTGTTGGCGGATCATTATCTGCTCTGATAGCTCTGATAGCTCTGATAGCTCTGATAGCTCTGATAGCTCTGTACAGATCAAACAAGGTTATTCCCATATCAAAACCAAACCTTTGGTTTCCACTAACCAAACCCTGACATGTCATGTATGAAAAGCCGGACAATTGATTGGCATGAATTATATAAAGGAACCGGTAATGGAATTCACTGAGCAAGATAGAGATGCTTTGTACCAAACGTGGATGTCACAAAAATCTCGAATGCGAATTACGCAGATGGAGTTTTCAAAAAAGCTAGGGATGAACCAGTTGGATTTTTCGCGAGTGCTAAGAGGGGAGAAAGCATTAACCATGTCTTTCGTTAGTCACTTCTGTCGTTTGCTTCATTTGGAGCCAAGGAATGTGCTCCCTTCACTTAAAGAAGACAATGAATCCGGGCCCAAAGTGGTTTATCTGAAAAGTAGAATGAGTGTTGATGGTGAGATCCAAAATGCTTATATCGAAGGCAATCAGGTGATCGTAGAGTATGCACATACCGTTCAGAACCATTGATTTTAGATCGAGCTCTGAGTTTTACCTCTTTTTCTACAACTTTTTCACTTAGGGTATGCCATACTTACTTAATTCCTTGATTTACTTAAGTGCGTTATGAAACCTTTAAAAGTCCTTTTGCTTGTTGCAACCAGCATGTTTTTGTTTGGTTGTGCAGGCGGCCCAATTAAAACCGCTACTAAATTCACCAGTCATGAAGATTTTCGGCCTGGCCCTGATGGAGGCGTTGATTTAGTTTGGGCAAGGATAGGGCTGCGTGACGAACAACGTTTGAAATCCAAGTTAGACGCTTATGACTCTGTGGTGATCGACCAAATCTTTGTGTTGGCAGAAGAAGGCACATTAGATCAGGAAGACATTCAGGAGCTCACTGACCATATGGTGAGTCGTTTGGAAGCGAAGATATCGCCTCACAAAACGATTGTCGATGAACCAACAGGGAACACGCTGCGCTTAAGCATTGCTTTGAGCAACGTTGAAACGCCTAACCCGATCTTAGCGGTGACAAGCAGTGTGCTGCCGTTTGGCCTTGCGATGTCGACCATATCTAAGGTGACGACAGGTGAGCACACCAACGTTGGGAGCGCCGGTGTTGAGCTATTGGTCAGTGATGCGCAAGACGGCACTCCGTTGTTTGCGGCCATCGACCGCGAAGCGGGTAATAAAGACTTTTCTACTATGATTGATTCGTTAGATGATGCCAAAGATGCGATCAACTATTGGGTTGAACGTTTAGGTGATACTCTACAGAACATCGACGACGTCTAGAAAGAGCTTGTAATGCTAGAGAAAGAGAACCTAATTAAGCTAGCCAGAATGCAAATGCCATTTGGAAAATACGCTGGCCGCACCTTGATTGACCTACCTGAAGAATACTTGCTGTGGTTCGATAAAAAGGGCTTCCCGCAAGGTGAGTTGGGCGATTTAATGCAGTTATGTTTAGCTCTCAAAATTGAGGGCTTAGATTCTGTGGTGCAACCGCTTAAATATGACTATTAGCCCTAGTCGCATCTCACAGTCATAAATCAACATCCCATCCAAATAAGTGACGAGTTGTTGTGGTTTTCTGAGGAACACTCAATACAGAGGCAAGAACTGAATCTTGCCTTTCTAATTTAACCCACAAGAGTCGCTGTAGCTGTAATATTGCCCCCTTAACACCTTTCCTCAACGCTCCTGTCTTCATTATTAATTATTAGTCATCCACCATGTTCATTAATGACGAGTTCAGAATCGACTAGCTTTAGCTTCCCCCTCAGTGACCTGTACACACAGGCAGTTTATTGAATAATTAATGACTTTAGAAAGAGTGGTTTTTAACACTGAATGAGCACGAATTTAACGAGGGTGTTGATGTTAAATTGTTGAATAGTAAGTGCATTGGTGAGTGACTAAGAATGATAACGTGCCCTACATTGATGGCAATGTGTGCTTGCACGTTTTTGCGCTGAATGTTGAGACCCGATTTTATATTAAATGCATAGCATTCAGTTGGTTATAAGCAACCTTTTTGATACATTGGCTGGGTGAATTTGTGTTTGCACGATATTAAAATGTTATAACGAAGAAGGAATCTATGGCTAAATCAATTATACAATTTAAATGTTTATTAATGTCGCCTGGGGATGTCTCGAATGAACGGGAAGCTGCGACAGAAGTTATCCAGCGGTGGAACGCTCAAATTGGCGATGCGCTTGGTGCTACTGTTGACTTAGTAAAGTGGGAGACCCATTCACAGCCAGAGATGGGAATGCATCCTCAGAAAATACTAAACCAGCAAATGGTAGAAGATGCCGATTTTGGGATCGGTATTTTTTGGAGTAAGTTGGGAACACCAACAGATACTCATGCATCAGGCACAGTAGAGGAAATTGAAGGCTTAAGAAATAAAGGTGCAAAAGTTTCTTTATACCTATCTCAACAACCGATACCACAGAATATGCAAGAAGAGTATAGACGGTTATCTGATTATATTGAGTCATTAAAGCATTCCGGATTATTACAATATTACCCATCTGTTCATGAGTTTCGGGAGTTGTTTCTACTTCATTTAACAAAGACAGTTGTTGATCTGATATTCAAGGAAAAAGGTGTTGAGTCAATAGAGGGGAAAACCTCAAGTGAACAACTGAAAATAAATACACTAGAAAAACCAAATATTCAAATAAAAACAACAGGGGCTTTGGTTCCTGATGCTCATGGAAGTACCAAATGGTTTTTAGCTGTTAGTGTCCAAAATCACTCAACTAATACAGTCTTTTTGGGCAGTACTCTAGTCCAGCTTACAAATGGACAACGAATTTTTTATCAGCGTGATGCTATAACATCTCAGCCAAACTCGAGGCAAGAGCTAAAATCTGGGCAATCATTCTCATTTCATATTGACCCTAATCAGTTAGCTGAAGATATTGAAGAGCTTGAGCTTTTGGATCAAATTGTAGTTACAGATGATATTGACAGAGTTTACTCATCAGCGGATAAAAGCTTACCTGATACAGTCGCGTCATTAATTTCAACGAATAAGGATTAAGGTGTTGCGTAGCCAACACTAAATCCCAAGTGTTGAACAAGCC
>NZ_JBFSUD010000083.1:0-18966 GCF_041467175.1 Vibrio sp. 10N.247.310.24 | reverse complement strand
ACCGATGACCTCAACCTTGGCAAGGTTGCGCTCTACCAACTGAGCTAGTATCGCAAACTGAAAACGTCTTTCGCCGTTCAGGGCTGCGAATTATAAGAGCATTTTTTTGTGATGCAAGTCCTTAATGCAAAAATCAGCAAGTTTTTACTCAACTGCTGTAAAAGCACACATATTTGCAAAAAAAATAGCTCTTATGTCCCTGAAAAGTTAGATAAACGTGAACATTTGATCTGATTAGATGTTAATAATCGTTTTTCGATAGTACTGCAGCTCAGCAATAGACTCTCGAATATCGTCTAATGCAAGGTGGCTTCCCGACTTAGAAAAACCATCTAACACTTCAGGCTTCCAACGGCGAGTCAGCTCTTTCAGGGTGCTAACATCAACATAGCGGTAGTGGAAGTACTCTTCCAGCTCTGGCATATGCTTGTATAAGAATCGGCGATCTTGACCAATGCTGTTGCCACAAATTGGTGACTTACCTTTTGGTACCCATTTTTCCAGAAATTCAATCGTTTGTTGAATGGCATCTTGTTCTGAAACTGTACTGTCTTGAATTCGTTTCACTAGGCCACTGCCGGTGTGAGTCGTTGTGCACCACTCGTCCATCTTGTCCAATTCACACTGAGGTTGGTGAATAGCCAAAACAGGTCCTTCAGCCAGGATATTAAGCTCACTATCAGTAACGATAGTAGCAATTTCAATGATTTTATGAGTTTCAGGATCAAGTCCTGTCATCTCGAGATCAACCCAAATAAGGTTCAGATCGCTAAAGGACATAAGGCGTCGCCTATTTGTTTATGTATAAAAGAGGTACTATACCCAAATAACTATACTCAAACTAGCTTTAGAGCCATCGAAATCATATGGCAGTAGCAACATCCTGTTTGAGTTCCCAATCATCAAGTTAGATGTGTTAAGTGAAAAATTGTGGCTAAAAAAAAGAAGTTAACCAAAGGTCAGGTACGTCGCGTACGTAGCAACCAGAACAAGCGACTCAAGAAAGAAGATTCTATCCAATGGGACGAGAACATGCTTGGCGGAACAAAAAGCGGACTCGTGATTACGCGCTTTGGTCAACATGCCGATATCGAAGATCTTGAAACCAACGAAGTTCACCGTTGTAACTTACGCCGTAGTATTGAGACTTTAGTTTCTGGTGACCGAGTAACTTGGCGTGCAGGCTTAGAATCCATGGCTGGCATCTCAGGTGTTGTCGAAGCCGTTGAGCCAAGAACGTCAATGCTAACTCGCCCTGACTACTATGACGGCCTCAAACCGGTTGCCGCAAACGTAGACCAAATGGTTATCGTTTCAGCTGTACTACCAGAGCTATCACTTAATATCATCGACCGCTACTTGATCGCCTCTGAAACGGTGAATATCGCTCCTTTAGTTGTACTCAATAAAGTTGACTTGCTGACAGAACAACAAATTAGCGAATACCGCGAAACACTGAAGATATACGAGAAAATCGGCTATAAAGTCATGTTCGTGAGTAAAGAGTCGGGTTACGGCATCAAAGAGTTGGAAGCTGAACTGAAAGATCGTATCAACATTTTCGTTGGTCAATCTGGCGTAGGTAAATCCAGCGTAGTGAATGCACTAATGCCAACATTGGACATTGAAGAAGGCGCAGTTTCTGAAAACTCAGGACTGGGTCAACACACCACCACAGCAGCGCGTTTGTATCACTTCCCTTCTGGTGGTGATCTTATCGATTCCCCAGGGGTACGTGAATTCGGCCTATGGCATTTAGAACCCGATGAAGTCACAGATGCTTTCATTGAATTCAAGCCATACCTAGGTGGCTGTAAGTTCCGCGATTGTAAACACAATGACGACCCAGGATGTCTTCTGCGTGAAGCCGTTGAAGACGGAAAAATTAGCCGCTTACGTTTTGCTAGCTACCATCGCATTATTGAAACAATGGCTGACAACAAAGATAACCGTCAGTACTCACGAAGCAAGAAAGCCGATCTATAATCGCATTATTGTGAACAAATGTGTGCATTTACTGACAATTGGCGCGAACTTAAGTAACATCTCGCGCCCTAAACCGTCATCGACAGATTTAATTGAAAAACAATTAGCATTGGAAAATTAATACAATGGATAAGATTAAAGTTGGATTGCAGTACTGGATCCCACAACATGGCCTGACTCGTTTAGTTGGTAAACTGGCGTCTGCTAAAGCGGGTGGTTTAACGACAGCGATCATTAACTGGTTCATCAAGCAATACAAAGTGAACATGGATGAAGCTCTGCATAGCGATCCAAAACACTTTAAGACATTCAATGAATTCTTCGTACGTGAATTGAAAGAAGGCATGCGCCCTATCGCAGAAGGTGACTCTGTTATTGTTCACCCTGCTGATGCACGTGTAAGTCAGTTTGGCCCAATTACTGATGGTCAACTGATTCAAGCTAAAAACCATAACTACTCAGCACGTGAGTTGCTTGGTGGTGATGCAGACCTAGCCGATGAGTTTAAAGACGGTGAATTCGCAACGCTTTACTTGTCGCCAAGTGATTATCACCGTGTGCACATGCCATGCGACGGCACACTGCGTCAGATGATCTACGTTCCCGGAGACCTGTTCTCAGTTAACCCGTTAACGGCAGAGAACGTTCCAAACCTATTCGCACGTAACGAGCGTGTGGTTTGTATCTTTGATACTGAGTTTGGCCCAATGGCACAAGTGCTGGTTGGTGCAACTATCGTAGGTAGCATCGAGCAAGTATGGGCTGGCACCATCACGCCACCTCGCGGTAACTCGGTTTACAAGTGGGATTACCCAGCACAAGGTGATAAATCTATTGTCTTGAAGAAAGGCGAAGAGATGGGTCGCTTCAAGCTTGGTTCAACGGTTATCAACCTGTTTGCTAAAGATGCAATCAAGTTTGACGACACTATGCAGAATGGTGAGAAAACCGTTCTAGGCACTCCTTTCGCGCACATTGCGGGTAAAGACGTTGAGACTGAAGCTGTTGATTCAGCAGAGAACACTGACCAAGCTTAACGATCTGAGTTAACTCATTTAGTTTAAAGGCGCGTTACTTTTTCTATATCAGAGAAGAACGCGCCTTTTTCTGAACTCTACCAATTCGTTTCCTACTCAAGCTCTAACAACCCAAGCTTTCAAACCTCAATCCTCCCCCCTGCCCAGCCACCTGCTGCTTCTCACTCTTGCCTCTAATTGCCCAGATGAAATATTGACCAAAAGCAAAACAACTGTCGAAACCTTAAACAACTTTTCGATTTTACAACCCGTCTCCAAGTACCAAAAATCCAGATAACTTACTCTATTTGAAGATATTTTATTCATGGGGTCTTTGTACATGCCTAAACTCAATATTGGCGTTCTGGTCAAGCTGTTGATTTGTTTTGCGATTCCCTTAGGCGTGTTATTCATGCCAATAGATTCCATACCTATCGATGACCTCACGCTGATTCAACACCGCTTGTTGGCGATATTCTTACTAGCAGCTCTACTGTGGGTGCTTGAACCCGTTCCAGTATTCGCCACGTCAATTCTGATCATTGCGCTTGAACTGGTGATGATTTCCGACAAGGGTTTACATCTATTTAGAAACCCACCAGCAGGACACGATCTCGGTGAATTAATCAAATATACCGACATCTTCGGTGCATTTTCGTCACCAATCATCATCCTTTTCATGGGTGGCTTTGCTCTTGCGATATCCGCATCCAAATACGAACTCGACAACAATTTAGCTCGTGTGCTGCTCAAACCATTTGGCACAGAACCGCGCTTTATTATGCTGGGTTTAATGCTTATCACCGCCGTGTTCTCAATGTTCATGTCAAATACCGCAACAACGGTAATGATGCTCGCATTGCTAGGTCCTATCGTAGCCTCTGCACCAAAAGGCGACATGGGGATTAAAGCGCTCGTGTTGTGTATTCCAATCGCCGCCAATACTGGTGGCATCGCAACACCAATAGGTACACCACCCAATGCGATCGCACTGCAATACCTAACTGGCGAAAACAGTATCGACTTCCTTAGTTGGATGATGATGGGCTTACCCTTTGTGATCATCCAACTCACCATCGCTTGGTTCCTCCTACAAAAACTCTTCCCTTCTAAAGAAAGAAATATGGTTCTCAAGCTTGATGGACAATTTAAAAAGAGCTGGCGAGCGATTGTGGTTTACATCACTTTCGCTGCGACAATCTTATTGTGGATGACCACCAAACTGCATGGCATGAACACTTATGTGGTCTCTATCATTCCACTGGCTGTTTTTACTCTCACTGGCATCATGGGTAAAGAAGAACTCAAGCTGATTAACTGGGATGTGTTGTGGCTGGTTGCGGGTGGTATTGCGATTGGGATTGGCTTGGATAAAACAGGCTTAGCCGCTGCACTCGCACACGCGATTGATTATGAATCGCTCTCGCCGACTGCAGTGGTACTAACGCTGTCTATCGTGTGTTGGCTAATGGCTAATTTCATGTCGAACACAGCTACCGCAAACTTGCTGATGCCGATAGCAGCTGCGATTGGCGCTTCTATGGAAAGCCTAGTAGCAATTGGAGGCTTACAAGGCTTGCTGGTTGTGGTCGCCTTCTCGGCATCGCTCGGGATGATTCTTCCAGTATCGACGCCACCAAACTCGCTGGCCTACTCAACTGGGCTTATCGAAAGCAAAGATATGGCGAAGATGGGTATCATCTTAGGGATTGTCGGCTTACTGATGGTCTATCTCGCGCTGTTTATTATCACTTAGCACGTCAATGCCTCCCTTCCGTCCAGCTAGTAATCGTGATCTCGCTAGCTGGCGGGCTACCAGGTTTTAACTAATACGATAAATCCTGATAACAATTAACACCTTAGCAGCAACCAATTGTGATTCCACTTCACTGTTTATTAAAAATAATCATATATATATTTAAATTATGATTTTCAACACGTTTCGAACTTTAAATATAACGACACTAGACACCTAGCAGAGACACATCCGTTCGCAATCCAACGCGTCGCTGTCATTAGCCTTTATCCAAGAAGGAGGGATAAACCTTGAGACATACTATTAAGTTCAAAATTCAGATCGCTATCGCGGTTATTATTGCCGTCGTAAGTGGCGCTCAAGCTTGGATATCTGTTAATCAGCTTACTCAAGAAACTGAAGTTGCGATCAACCAACAGGTGAAAAACGTGAGTGTTGGTACGACGAACTACATTGCCGATTGGTTATCAATCCGCAGTGATATGATGCTTGCCAATGAATCGACCATTTCAAGCAATAGCAACTCTGATCGCGAGTTATTGATCACCAAGCAAGCGGGGCAATTCTTGTCTGTTTATGCAGGATTCAGCGATGGCAGTATAGCTTATGGCGACAAGGCTGAGGATTGGCCAGCAGACTACGACCCACGCTCCCGCCCTTGGTATAAAGATGCAAACGCGACATCCGAACTCATCATTACCGAACCTTATCAAGATTTTGACGGCAGCATTGTCATCAGTTTCGCTAAAGCATTTAATGGTGAAAGACAGGGTGTTATCGCGGCAGACTTAACCGTAACCAGCATTATTGATACCGTACTCAATGTAAAACTCGATAATGACGGTTTTGCTTTTTTAGTCGACGGTAATAACAACATCGTCGCCTACAGTGATGAAGAGTTGAGTCAGAAACCACTGACGAATTTGAACCCTGAGCTAACGGTCGACAAAGTATCACAACTGCTCCAAAACCAAATGATCACGACGTTAACTTGGCCTGGTCAAGGCGATAAAATGGTCTACATCGCTAACGTTCCGAATACCGATTGGTCATTGGGTATTGTGATCGATAAAGAAATGGCATTTTCTGCGGTATCCGATGCCATTCAATTTATCACGCTTACCTCTTTGATTTTATACATCGTCATTTCGATTGCGAGCACAATGGTGATTAACCGCTTGCTGCACCCACTGCAAACATTGTCTGAAGCACTGACTCAGCTTGCTCAAGGCAGAGGCGACCTGACTCAGCGTATTGATATCAAACGCATGGATGAAATTGGCAAACTTGCCGAGCTCGTGAACCAGTTCTTGAGCCAGATGCAAAGCATGCTTAAGGGCGTAATCGAGCACAGTCACGACTTAAACAACCATGCGGAAAAAGCCAATCAACTGGCTACGCAATCTTCGATTCGAGTCGAGAATCAACAAAACGACATCAACCAAATTGCGACGGCGATTCATGAAATGTCCGCCACCGCAGCTGAAGTGGCCAGCCATGCCGAATTAACCGCCTCCGCTTCTCAGGCATCCGCTACCGCTTGTAACGAAGGCCAAGAGGTTATCCAACAAAACCGCGATGCGATTACAGGTCTTGCGACTCAGGTTGAAGATGCAGCCAATGTTATTCGTGAATTAGAGAGTAATGCTCAAAGCATCAACCAGATCCTATCCACCATTCAAGGCATTGCCGAACAGACCAACCTGTTGGCATTGAATGCGGCGATTGAAGCCGCTCGAGCGGGTGAACAAGGTCGTGGGTTTGCCGTTGTCGCCGATGAAGTGCGAGTGCTCAGCCAAAGAACGCATGGCTCGACCGAAGAGATCCGCGTGATGATTGATACGCTGCAGAAAAATACCGAACATGCCGTTGAAAGCATGACCACCAGCACTCAACTGGCAGAGAACAGCGTTGGCTTCGCAGAGCAAGCTCATGGCAGCCTGACTAAAATCACGCAAGCGATCACGGAAATCAACGATATGGCGCTGCAAATAGCGAGTGCTGCGGAAGAGCAACGCGCGGTCAGCGAAGACATCAGCCGTAATACGCAAGGAATCAAGGATGCCTCTGATGACCTTGCACAGCAAGCCGAAAGCAGTCGCAATAGCTCAAATGAAATGAGTAGCGCTGCCGAGTCGATGCGCCAAGACGTGGAGCGCTTTAAGGTATAGCGCGACTCAAGCAAAGTAAGTGAACCACACCACCGAGCGACAGCTGACATAAACTAATAACTGAAACAAAGTAGTTCTTTCATAAGAATCACTTTGTTCTCAGTTCGGTTTGATGCATATTGATGAGCTAATTTATCCCAGACACAAGGATGTTATTCAGATGGGATTTGAATGGTTAGCTCTAGCTGCCGCTTTTCTTTGGGCCATTGCGAGCCTAATGTCAGTAAAGCCTGCCCAACACTTAGGTTCTTTCGCCTATAGCCGTTGGAGAATGGGTTGTACCGCGATCATCTTATCGAGCATGGCTTGGTTTACCGGAGGTTGGTCAACTGTCGAAGCCAATCTAATCACGCCGATGATGCTATCTGGCCTGATTGGTATATTCATTGGTGATACCGCCCTATTTGCCTGTTTGAACCGAATGGGACCGCGCCAAGCGGGTTTACTGTTCTCTTGTCACGCCGTGTTCTCGGCGATTCTTGGTTACTTCCTGTTTAGTGAAAGCATGACTTCTGTTGAGCTGATTGGCTCGGCTTTGGTGTTTAGTGGTGTATTAACTGCGATATTCTTTGGTCGTCGAGGACAAGCCAACAACCAGCTTGAAACCATCAAGGGCACCGTGTGGATTGGTGTCGTACTGGGAATCACCGCAGCGATCTGCCAAGCATTGGGCGGCATCATTGCCAAACCCGTGATGCAAACCAGCATAGACCCTGTTGCCGCTTCTGCCATTCGAATGATCACCGCTTTTATTGCTCACTCCGCATTTCGTTTAACAGGCGCCAAACTTTCACGCGCACTTAACCCAATGAATAAGCAGATATTCGCGATTACCGCGGTTAATGGTTTTCTAGCGATGGCAGTAGGAATGACGTTGATTTTGTATGCGTTGCAGGAAGGCAATGTCGGTATGGTCGCTCTGTTATCTTCAACCACACCCATCATGTTGTTACCGATACTCTGGCTATACACCAAGCAGAGACCGAACGTCTACGCTTGGATAGGTGCCATTGTTGCCGTAGTGGGTACTGGTATTTTGGTCAGTTAGCCAAACGGTAAGTAGGACTAACTGAATAGAGAGCTAAGAGCGCGGGAACGGGAAAGCCGTCACGTCATCGATGTGGTCATAACCTAACGCCAGCATGATCAGACGATCAATACCCAAAGCAACACCCGCACAGTCTGGTAAGCCCGCTTTTAATGCCTCAATCAAATGATGGTCAATCGGTTGAGGCGATAAGCCCATCTCAATACGTTTGGTATTATCATCTTCAAAGCGCTTAAGTTGTTCTTGCGGTTTATCTAACTCGTGGAAGCCGTTTGCTAACTCAATTCCTTTGAAATATACCTCAAAGCGATCCGCTACTCTTGAATCATCAGGATTGATCTTAGCTAACGCAGCTTGCGATGCCGGGAAGTCATAAACAAACGCAGGCACGTCTTGGCCTATCTTTGCTTCTACCCCAATACTGAACAGAAGCTGCAAGAGCGTATCGCGATCTTGCTCGGGGTCAGCTATGTCGCTGAGCCCTAGTTTCGCAGCTGCTTGCTTTAGCGTATCCATCGAATCTTCCAGCGGACAAACACCTAACACATCAATAAAGGCTTGTTGGTAAGTCATTCGCTCTGCTGTGCCTGATTTAAGTACCTGCTGTAACAGCAGATCCATCTCATCCATCAGATCATGATGATCAAAACCAACGCGATACCACTCCAACATAGTGAACTCAGGGTTGTGATAACGGCCATTTTCTTCGTTACGAAAAGACTTACAAATTTGGTAGATACAGCCACTGCCCGCCGCTAACAGTCGTTTCATATGAAACTCTGGGCTAGTCATAAAGAATAGTGCCTGGCCGTGCGCATAACCTGGCCCTACGAATTCAGTTTTGAAGGTATGTAAATGCACGTCCGTCACCGTGGCGTGGCTCATCGCAGGCGTATCCACTTCCATCACGTTTCGCTCAGCAAAGAACTGACGAATTTGATTAAGGATATCAGCACGTTGCTTTAACTGTTTAATGGTTGCGGCCGGTTGCCATGTAGAGTGCATTATTGAGTTCCATATTACTGAATTCTAGGCGACGAAAATTACCACCTTTCATCGCTTTTGTAAGCTTCTATCTTTCTATTCGTGAAAGCAAAATGTTGTTTTAATGAAGCCAGAAAATTACGTTCTACAATACAATTATCAATACAGATTTCACATCAACATTGATAACAAAAATCATACTCAACAAGCCGTTAACACCCGTCCTGTGGGTTAATCGTTATCAACAATTCATTGCCGTGATTGCAGTCACATAACCTATAATTTCTATGCCTCCATATGCATTACCGACCTAAAAACCCAAATGCATCAACTTTTCGAATACCTTCCTCTCTTACACTGAACCTACCACTTAAGGCTTAGGGGCGCTAAATAGTTCCTACGATTTAGAACCTCCTAAATAGGCTTTTTATAATTACAAGCGGAATACTCCGCATCACACTGGAGAATAACTGTGAAGACAATTACCACAGATATCGCAGTCATCGGCGCAGGCGGCGCTGGTCTTCGTACAGCTATTGCTGCGGCTGAAGCTAATCCTGAACTGGAAGTAGCACTGATTTCTAAAGTTTACCCAATGCGTTCGCACACGGTAGCGGCAGAAGGCGGTTCAGCAGCGGTAATTAAAGACGAAGATAGCCTAGATAACCACTTCAACGATACTGTTGGTGGTGGCGACTGGCTATGTGAACAGGATGTTGTTGAATACTTTGTTGAAAACTCGACTCGCGAAATGATCCAAATGGAACAATGGGGCTGCCCATGGAGTCGTAAAGAAAACGGTGAAGTAAACGTACGCCGATTCGGCGGTATGAAGGTAGAGAGAACGTGGTTCGCAGCGGATAAAACCGGCTTCCACATGCTTCATACTCTGTTCCAGACTTCGATGAAGTACGACACAATCAAACGATTTGATGAGTACTTTGTGGTGGATTTGCTCGTTGAAGATGGCGAAGTACAAGGCCTAATCGCGATTCACATGTCTGAAGGTGAGCTTGTTACCATCAAAGCAAAATCTGTTGTTCTAGCAACCGGTGGCGCAGGTCGTGTTTACCACTGTAATACCAACGGCGGCATCGTAACTGGCGACGGTATGGCAATGGCTTATCGCCACGGTGTACCACTGCGTGATATGGAGTTCGTTCAATACCACCCAACAGGCCTACCGGGCACTGGCATCTTGATGACCGAAGGTTGTCGTGGTGAAGGCGGTATCATCGTCAACAAGAACGGCTACCGTTACCTGCAAGATTACGGCATGGGCCCTGAAACTCCAGTGGGCGAGCCGAAAAACAAATACATGGAACTGGGTCCTCGTGACAAAGTTTCTCAAGCATTCTGGCACGAGCAGCAGAAAGGCAACACCATCAAGCACCCACTTGGTGATGTCGTACACCTTGACCTTCGCCACCTTGGTGAAGAGTACCTGCAAGAGCGTCTTCCGTTTATCTGTGAGCTTGCAAAAGCGTACGTAAACGTAGACCCAGCAAAAGAGCCAATCCCAATTCGCCCAACCGTTCACTACACCATGGGTGGTATTGAAACCAACGGTACCTGTGAAACTCGCATTAAAGGGCTATTCGCTGTTGGTGAGTGTGCTTCAGTTGGCCTACATGGCGCAAACCGCCTAGGGTCTAACTCTCTTGCTGAATTCGTAGTATTCGGCCGCGTAGCTGGTGAAGAAGCGGTGAAACGCGCTGCTGAATTCAAAGGCTGGAACGAAGAGTCTATCGCTAAGCAAGTGAAAGCGGTTGAAGATCGCATCGCAGGCATCTTAGCTCAAGAAGGCGACGAGAACTGGGCTGATATCCGTACTGAAATGGGTCACACCATGGAAGCGGGTTGTGGTATCTACCGTCAAGAAGACTTGATGCAAGAAACCATCGACAAAATCACTGAACTGAAAGCTCGCTACAAGAAGATCAGCATTAAAGACAAAGGCAAAGTGTTCAACACTGACCTACTTTACGCTATCGAAGTGGGTTACGGCCTTGAAGTTGCCGAAGCGATGGTTCACTCAGCGATCCTTCGTAAAGAGTCTCGCGGAGCACACCAACGTCTAGACGACAACTGCACAGAACGTGATGACGTGAACTTCCTTAAACATTCTCTATCTTTCTACAACGAAGATGCAGCACCAACTATCGACTACAGCGGCGTTAAGATTACTAAATCTCAACCTAAAGCTCGTCTATACGGTGAAGCAGCCGAGAAAGCCGCTGCTGCTGAAAAAGCGGCAGAAGAGAATGCGAAGAAGAGCGAAGAGGAGCAAGCATAATGTCAGCGAATCGAATCCAAAAAATTGAAATTCTGCGTTATGACCCTGAGCACGATGCAGAACCTCACTTTCAAACCTTTGAAGTTCCATTTGATGAAACCATGTCGGTACTTGATGCGATTGGTTACATCAAAGATAACCTAGATAAAGACCTGTCTTACCGTTGGTCTTGTCGTATGGCGATTTGTGGTTCTTGCGGCATCATGGTTGATGGCGTGCCAAAACTGGCATGTAAGAGCTTCTTACGTGACTACCCGAACGGCTTCAAGATCGAGCCTTTAGCTAACTTCCCAATCGAGAAAGATTTGATTGTCGACATGACGCCGTTTATCGAGCGCCTGGAAGCAATCAAACCTTACATCATTGGTAACGACCGTAAGCCAGAAGACGGCACTAACATCCAAACTCCAGAGCAAATGGCGAAGTACAAACAGTTCGCTGGCTGCATCAACTGTGGTTTGTGTTACGCAGCGTGTCCTCAGTTTGGTCTAAATCCTGAGTTCATCGGCCCTGCGGCACTTGCTCTTGCTCACCGCTACAACCTAGATAGCCGTGACAATGGTAAAGCTGAGCGCATGAAGCTTATCAATGGCGACAACGGTGCTTGGGGCTGTACGTTTGTAGGTTACTGTTCTGACGTTTGTCCGAAGAAAGTAGATCCAGCAGCGGCAGTTAACCAAGGCAAAGTTGAGTCTTCAATGGACTTCGTTATCTCGATGTTCAAGCCTGATGGATCGCAAGTAAAAACAGCAGAGGAGGCATAATATGAGCAATCGTAAGCCTTATGTTCGTGAGATGAAGAGAACATGGTGGAGCAACCATCCGTTCTACCGCTTCTACATGCTACGTGAAGCGACTGTACTGCCTTTGATTCTATTCACTCTGTTCCTAACCTTCGGTTTGGGTTCGCTAGTGAAAGGCCCTGAAGCGTGGGAAGGTTGGTTGAGCTTTATGGCTAACCCTATCGTTGTTGGTATCAACATCGTAGCACTGCTTGGCAGCTTACTGCACGCTCAGACCTTCTTCAGCATGATGCCTCAAGTAATGCCAATCCGTCTTAAAGGCAAATTGGTAGATAAAAGAATCATCGTACTGACCCAGTGGGCAGCGGTGGCATTTATTTCTTTAATCGTTCTGATGGTGGTGTAAGGAGCTTCGTTATGAACACAAATTACAATGTTAACCACAATCCGAAACGCTCTGATGAACCAATCTGGTGGGGCCTATTCGGCGCTGGCGGTACTTGGTTCGCGATGATTACACCAATCACGATTCTAGTGCTGGGTATCTTGGTGCCAATGGGCATAATCGATGCGGATGCAATGAGCTACGAGCGTGTCTCTGAGTTTGCCACCAGCATTATCGGTGCGCTATTCATCATCGGTACGCTAGCACTGCCAATGTGGCACGCAATGCACCGTCTTCACCACGGCATGCACGACCTTAAGTTCCACGTTGGTGTTGCAGGTAAAGTGGGTTGCTACTTCGTTGCAGGCCTAATCAGCGCGCTATCTGTTATCTTCATTTTTATGATTTAACAGTTAAGAGCAGATTCGAGATTCGGGTAACTGAGATTCGAAGAGTTTAAGAACGAAAATACTAAAAGCAGAACAGGATTATCTTGTTCTGCTTTTTTGTTACTTGTCGAATCTCGCACATCTAACTCACTCGCTCTTGATCTTCCCGCTATTCTCATCTCGTTTACTCGTATCTGCTCTTTCTCAAACGTCAGATACGAAAAAGGCCGCTCATAAGCGACCTTTTCTATTTCACTGAGCCACCCCAAACAGGGTGAACACAATCAAATTACTTCACACGACCAACGTATTCGCCAGTACGAGTATCAACTTTAACAACTTCACCGATAGCGATGAATAGAGGTACACGAACTACCGCGCCTGTTGCTAGAGTTGCAGGTTTACCACCCGTACCCTGTGTATCGCCTTTAAGGCCAGGATCAGTTTCAGTTACTTCGATCTCAACAAAGTTTGGCGGAGTAACAGTGATAGGGTTATCATTCCACAACGTTAGAGTACAAACGTCATTTTCAACTAACCATTTTGCTGAATCAGCGACTGCTTTTACGTCTGCTGCGATTTGCTCAAATGTTTCGTTGTTCATGAAGTGGTAGAATTCGCCATCGTTGTATAGGTAGCCTAGTTCAACGTCAACAACATCTGCAAGCTCGAAGCTTTCGCCTGACTTGAATGTTTTCTCTAACACTTTGCCTGACAGCAGTTTACGAAGTTTTACACGGTTAAACGCTTGGCCTTTACCTGGCTTAACGTATTCATTGTCGATAATTGCGCAAGGCTCGTTATCTAACATGAATTTTAAACCGCCTTTGAATTCATTGGTGCTTACTGACGCCATGATTTTCTCTTCCACATCTTTGAGTTAATTTCAATGCCGCATATCATAACCCGAAAAGTCGAATCTGTTGAGCAAAACTGGCTCAAACAACTATCGAATGCGATCTCTGACCCGACAAAACTGCTTGAAGCATTGGAAATAGACCCAACACCGTGGCAAAAAGGATTCGCAGCACGTGAGCTGTTTTCACTTCGAGTTCCTCTTAGCTTTGTTGAGCGAATGGAAAAAGGCAATCCACACGACCCTTTGCTAAGACAAGTTTTACCGCTAAGTGAAGAATTTGAGGTGCACCAAGGCTATTCTGCTGACCCCTTAGAAGAGCAAGAAAACGCAATCCCAGGGTTGCTGCATAAATACAAAAGTCGCGCGCTAATGATCGTGAAAGGTGGCTGCGCGATTAACTGTCGTTACTGCTTCCGTCGTCATTTCCCTTATCAAGATAACAAAGGATCGAAGTCTGTTTGGCAGACCAGCCTCGATTATGTGGCTCAACATCCCGAGATCAACGAGGTGATCTTATCTGGGGGCGACCCTCTGATGGCAAAGGACAGCGAACTAGGTTGGCTGATCAATGCCATCGAACAAATTCCACATGTGAAAACCGTTCGAATTCACAGCCGATTACCTGTCGTGATTCCGGCACGAGTGACTGACGAACTATGCCAATTGTTAGCTCAAACTCGCCTCAACGTGGTGATGGTCAGCCATATCAACCACGCCAATGAAATCAACTTAGAGCTCAAGCAAGCCTTTCATAAGCTTAAGCAAGCTGGTGCGACTCTACTCAACCAAGGCGTGATGCTAAAAGGCGTAAATAACAGCGCTAACTCATTGAAAATGTTAAGTGAAAAGCTATTCGACGCCGGTATTTTACCTTACTACATGCATGTACTTGATAAAGTTCAGGGCGCTGCTCATTTCTATATCTCCGATGAAGAAGCGAAACATCACTTTAAGGGATTAATCTCTGAGGTTTCTGGCTATCTAGTACCTAAGTTAACCCGTGAAATTGGCGGACGCAGCAGCAAGACGCCACTCGATCTGCATATTGAATAGCGAGCGAGCTTCAAAAAGCGACTAAGCTTATCTGTAACGACAACACGTTGCTAAATGCACCTTCACGACAAAAATTTTTTGTTCGATCGTCCGGTCTATTATTAGCATACTCGGCTCTATTCTAAATTCTTAGGAGGGGTGATATGTCACAATTTATAGAACAAGCTCTCAACCTTGCCCCCTTTAGCTGGGCAGGCCTCGCAGCATGCATGTTGTGTGGTTCTTTAATCGGAATCGAAAGGCAAACACGCGGTAAACCCGTCGGAATACGGACATCGATCCTTATCATTAGCGGTACTTACTTCTTCCTCACCATGGCGATTAGCCTATCCCCCAACACACTCGATCAAGCTCGTGTACTTGGTCAGATAATTACGGGGGTTGGATTCCTTGGTGCTGGGGTAATGATGACATTGGATGGAAAGATTCATGGTGTCACGTCTGCGGCGATTATCTGGGTACTCGCTGCATTAGGTATGATGATCGCACTTGGCCACCTTTCGCAGTCGGTTATTATCACGCTAATGGCGCTAGTGATTCTGCTTGGTGTCGACAAAGTAGAAAACAGCTTCCAGAGCTTACGCCGTGGTGTTCATCAGAAGTGGATGAGAAAAGTCCGCGTGAAGAAGTAACACCTCGTCGGAAGACATTTGGCCTTAGCTGCATTTTGTTCTTAGCTACTGTTTCATCTTAAAGGTCTTTTTCCTTAGATAAAAAAGAGCCTAGCAAACGACTAGGCTCTAAACTGCAGTTCACAGATTAATGTACGTGAATAGACACTTGATTCTTGCCTGCGGCCTTCGCCTTATAAAGCTGCTCATCTGATGAACGAATACTCTGGTTTTCCCACAAGTGTCCAATACTGTCGAACTTGTACAGAGAGTAAAGCGTCGCTCCCCCGGAGACTGATATATTAATCTTGTCACCGGTCGCACATCGATAGCTTTGTAAACTAATGTCATTTTGGATTCGTTCAAAAATCGATGAAAGTAATTCGGATGATTCGCCCGCAATCGCGACAACAAACTCTTCACCACCAAATCTCGCCACGATATCTTTCTGCCTAACGCTGTTCAGCATTAACTGAGCAACATGGCAAATCACCTCATCTCCCACCTTATGACCATACTGGTCATTCACCACTTTGAAATCATCGATATCAAATACGCCAACACCAATAATTGGCTCCTCATTTTGGTTCAGCAACCGAGCTTCAAAACCACGCCGATTATATAAACCAGTCAATGGGTCGAGCATCGCTAAATTCTTCAATCGTTTGTGCTCTTGCTTGGTATAAAACCGCCACAACCATAGTGCTGAGATAAAGTATAAAGCTAACAAAATCAGTAATTGAACCCGCTCCAGTTCCAGCAAATGTAAGAAGTGCTCACTCTTTCCTTCTTCAATAGTCAGGTATAACTCAGTATTAATTCCATCGACGTACAAAGGTCGTGAATAGGTAAAGTCCAACAGCCCATATTTGTTTACTCCTCTTGCGCTCGTCACCTTGTATCCATGTACGGGATTCGAGACGAGATTAGAGACGTAACCATCAACACCGAGTACTCCTTTAAACTCACCATCAACATAGATACCCTTGGTTAAGGTCACTACCTTCTTCCCTGTTAGGTAGTCATCGTATTGGCCGGTATACACCACTTGGTCTTGACCCTGAGATAAGCCAAAACGAATCGTATTCACCCAATAAGGGCGACTATTGACGACTGAATCAAAGGTGTCACCTTTAATGTAACGGGCGAAATCGGAAGGCGACGATATAATAAATTTATCTTTGGAGATAAAGTAAATCGCAGAGATGGTATCAATGGTATTCGCAAAGTAAGCCATGGTGGGTGCGATAAACATGCGCCTACCTGCTTCTAAATGAAGCTCCGACTTTAGATCGCACATCTCACTTGGGCCAGAGAACATAAAATCAAATCGAGGGGCAGCTTGCTCTTCACTAATGAAGTAACACGTATCACCTTCGACCTTTTGCTCATGTGAGAATACGTAGGTATCCCCACGCACCGGATAAAGTGCGGTAATATTATATTCAAGCGCATTAATAATCTGTGTAAGCTCCGCTAAAGAGCGTGTCACGCCTTGGTTTTCAATTCCATACTGCTTTTCTGACTCTTCCGCTGAATCAACAAGTAACAAGCTAAAAACCACTAAAAAGCTGGCGGTCAGACATAAGAAAGCCTTTTTAAAATCGACGGTATGGGGATTAATCAAAGCATATAAATCATCGTTGAAAATTTAGCGCACATTGTACCCACAAGTGAGAACATCGCAACAAGAGTATAAAACAACATGCTTACAGTAACGTCTAAGGAGTGAGATAACAGATGTAAAATAACGCCTAAACATAGAAGTAAAGGCGTTGATATGTTCAATCATGGATAGCTTTAAGCCTTGGTAAGAACGTCGCTCACCAATATTGAAACCAGCGCGGCTACCGTCTTACTTAGCGAAATTCACAATTGGGAAGCACGGGAAAAAACCATTGTCAGCACAGTTGATCAAACCAATCTGTACACCTTCGATCTTGTTGGTTTTGTTGAAGATACCAACCTGAACCGTCGACACCTCTGAAAGGTTCGCAGCGCCTACATCCACCATAGTGTTCCCTTCAGAATAGTTTACGAAACTCACGTTCGCGCCTTTTACATCATTAGTAATGTTAACTGCACCTAGGTTAACACCTGTTGTTTTACCTGTGTTCCAGTTAAAGAAACCTAGTGAAGCACCTGTCATTTCTTGGTTTACTTTTGATGCACCAAAAATACCAAGGTTCACACCTGTTGTGGTTTGCGTCTCAGACATACCAACAACCGCAAGGTCGACACCTTTAAGGTCATTAACTTGTCCGTGAAGCAGAGCCAGACGTACACCGCCAACCGCATCTGAATCCGGAGCGTTGAAACCATTAATCGTTGAAAACATAACAGGCGAAGAAGCAAATGCTGCCGGTGCCATTACCGCTGCAGATATAGCAAGTACTGAAAGTGATTTTTTCATTGGGGAGTCTCCACTGACTTATTGTTGACTTGATTAATCTATATTCAATCAAGTATTTATTGTCCTTCACTCAACAGCTATCCATGTTAAATCAATGTCATAACTGTACCATTGAATATAAGACTCAAAATCATAAAGAGCAATATTGAGCGGAGGATATCATGAGAGGCAAGAGTAACCATTGGCAGTCAGGTTTCTATAAGTAGACGATAAGGATTCCCTATCACGCTCGTGCCTCGCTGTCGAGAGTGACGATTTCAAAGCATAAAAAAACGGAGACCGAAGTCTCCGCTTTCTAAAGCTTATGTATGACTTTCTCTGTTACGAGAAAGGGGGATGATTTACATCATGCCGCCCAGGATTAGCTAAGCCTTTGTTTAAAGAGAAAATTAAAACAAGACACAACAACTGTACCCCTCATTACACCCTAGAGTCTCTATAGACAGGTGCTAAACAACTAAAGTAATTTAATTCTAAGCTTAGTTATGCACATAAGATCAACACTCTCTCTTAATCACAACTTTAAACTCATTTTTATCTCTATTATCAATAAATTCAATATTGGGCCAATTTTTTATCGCCCTTTGAACACCGCTGCCAATACCACGATATGGAAGCACATATCTCGCAAATGAAGCAATGATTGGATTTCGACTGTTAGAATTACCATTAACAATATTATCAATAGTGAGGTTATTTGGTAGATGCCCAGGACTAATGATTTCTATACGATCTAAAAACACAAATAATTTCACTGGAGCTTTGGTGAAGTAGTCCCTATGGATCAATGCATTAGCAATTAACTCTTCAAACACAATTTTAGGTATTTCAGGTTCCCCTACAGAATTAAAACCTTGCCCAGCTTGCACATGACGGATATTGGTAAGTATAAAACTCATACATTCTTGATAAGTAACACCTAATTTGCCATGAATATCTCTACTATCATTGTACTCTTCGTCTGTGATATCCGTACCAGGGAAAGCGACTGCTTTTACAATGAATGCTGGTAATTTGAATTGAGGCTGCCGTGCCAACAACAACGTACCACATAGATTTAAATTATCTTCTTGCATCAAGTTCATCGACCCTAGCAGCTCGCTATGACTTCTTGATTGAGAAGACAAATCTTCACCAACAACATTTTGGAAAAAGTCTGAAAAATAGTCCATATCGATATCATCAATAGATGTGTTTTGAACGGCTTTGTTGCGTAATTAAATTTAAAGATAGAACAACCCCGTTTCGCGTATTTC
>NZ_JBFSUD010000082.1:0-19386 GCF_041467175.1 Vibrio sp. 10N.247.310.24 | reverse complement strand
AAATACGCGAAACGGGGTTGTTCTATCTTTAAATTTAATTACGCAACAAAGCCGCATACATGCATCGACAATCGGATAGTTGGTATTGCCACTTTTCCATTTGACTAAATTCAGGTTCAACGTCGCTGAGGAGTTTGAAGAGTCGAGTTTATGGTTTGAGGTTTCACCGAACAACGACGAACCCAATGACAAACACTTCCAATAGAAATATTCGCGCCACAACAACTCAAAGTAGATCCAATAGGTTGAATCGTTACTGCCATGATCGGTTTCGAACTGCTTCAAATGTCGATAAATTGTTTTAGGCGCAACGCAGCCGAGTGCCAACCATGGCGAGAACTTGGTTGAGTTTTCGACGCCGTCAAATGCGTTTCGAGTCTGCTTGTAGTTAAGGGCGTAATCATGTGAGAAGTAGTTATCTAGATGTGCTAGTCCTGCGTCTTCGCCACCCAAATAATCGTTTGTTGCTGCTCTTTCTGAATTTGCTGAACTGAATAGTGGGATTGCCAATACTGGTGTTGCTGCAAGTGTCACTGCTTGCGGTAAACGTGAAATAACCGTCTCACCGCTATTAACGTCCAAGTGTTCGACTAGCTTTCTAAATTTGGTAAACGAGCTCGGGACTTTTGATAATTCAAACGGCAGCTCATGTGAGTCAAACAAGGTCGAGTGATGTGGCAAGCATGTTATTAAGTCAGGGTGACGACGGTGAACTGAATCAATCAATCGTCGCTCATCGTAACCGCAATGTGCATTGGCGAAAAAATGGGTGACGTGTTGTGTAGCAATGATTTGGCTGAGTGTTTGCTCGGCTGCGTCTGGTTCTAAATGATTACTGTGAATCACGACAAGTTGCTGACCAAACTTAACTAAATTCGATTCTAGGTGAGTTATCGATTGTGAAACAAAGGTCTGGCGATGCGCGCCATAACTTTGTTCTTTCGCGAAATCAGCAGAGAAATGAACCAAAGTGGGTTCGACAATCACAAAAATGAGTTTATCGACGTTCTGCGCAGCGCAATGGAGCAATTGATTGTCGTTGATTCTTAAGTCGTTTGTAAAAAGATAGAGACCAATCTTTTTCATTACTTACACTCGTAATTTTTTAATTATTAGACGCTTACGAGTTGATAAGCTGACAAGATCACAAATGATTGTTTTGAAAAGGTAATGACTGAACTAAGCGCAAAGAGGGATGTTAAGGAGAGTATGAAGCCAACCAATAATACCGATAGAGATTGGCAATGCAGAAGTTTTTAAAGTTCGAACGGCAGTATCTAATCCATTGGAACGATTAGAATATCGACCGGAGATGTGTCGATGATCTGTTTCGAATGGGAAATGATTTTATGCCAAAAATCGTGGTGATGGCCACATAGTAGTAGGTCAACGCCATTTACCTCGATGGTATTTTTGAGCTTATCATTCAAATCTCCCGTTCCCACGAATATGTGCTTGATTGGGTGTTTAGCGTAGGCCTCAAACTCTTTCAAATGTTTAACGGAATCTTCATTGATGGGTAGATCGCCTTCATTTCCCTGAATATCAACGAGTTCAGGGTAAATCTCTCCATGCGTGCCGTCGATATAAACAAACGAAATGCCAGCCTCTAGTTTGTTTGCGAAGAAGGTCGCTCGATCAATCAGAATCTTAGTGTCGTCGGACATTTCAACAGCGACCAGAATATGTCGGTATTCCATAATTAAAGCCTCGTGTTATCAGTTATATAACAAGCATAGTTTTTGTTAGCACAAATGATATCGAAGAGATCTCATATTGCATAAATTCATCATTCAATGATCTTCTAAGCACTATCGTATTTATATCGCTTTGATTGATAAGAAATTTACAAAAGGTTGTTATAGTGGTTGAAGCGCTAGCTTATTCTGTTAGATAGGCTTTACGGTTTAATGCGCCAATAACGAAGAGGCATCAATGACAGCACTACTCACCATTCCCACTAGGACGTTAGGTTTCGACTACGATATTGAGATCCGAGATTGGTCTCAAAAGCTTGTCGGCTTTCATGTGTTTGAAGATGGTCGACGCCCGCTCGATGGTGGCATTGGGCTGAGCCTAAACCTTGTTGAGCAGTTTGATAAGAATGGTCGTTGGTTGGATTCATTGCCTGCTCGTTATCGTGAGATCACTGACGATTTTCCTGAGTATCAATATCAAATGCTATGGTTGGCTGCGAACACTTATGAGGCAGCACAACTGCTTGAGTTAAGACCGGTTATCTTGGCGCTAATCTGCATGAAACACAGTGTCGATAACAAGAAAGCATTGGAACTGAGTCGCCTAGGACAAAAGAGAATCTTAGCCAAATTGGGCTTAGACAGTAGTAAAGCGACCCTTAAATTTATCGATAAGCTAGAGCTGCATTACGACATCGGTGATGAGCTTGACCACATTGTTCGCATTCTCGAGCCGCTGCAAAGACGTGTGCTCAAATTCAAACATTACTCTAAAGTAGGCTACACAGCGCTGCGTTTGGATCAGGTTCATCCGTTTTTAACCGGCAGTCGATTAGGTATTGCAATGGTTGAAGAGGGAAGGCTCAATGCGCCTTCAAAGATGGCCATGTTCCAAGACGCGATTTTACTGGGTCAAGATTTGGAGATGGACGATCCATTGCGTGCCATCACCAGTCAAAATTCCTTTGCTATGTTTGAGCAACTGCATGATAGATGGACAGAACAGCGTCAGTTACGCCGTCTAGAAGGAAATCGGCCTGTGGACATGGACATCCCTTATCCTGTTCCTTTACTTGGTAATGACAACATTCATCCGCTTACTGATTACTACGACCTTGAGCAAGAGGGCGTGGAACAAAAACATTGTATTGGCGTCTATCACAATCGAATCATGAGCGACCGCTATGTGGTGTTTCGAATGCTCAAGCCTCAGCGCTTAACCATTGGCCTACGTCGTGTTCCAAGCAAAGCCTTTCCGTTTGAAATTGACCAGATTTGTGGGAAACGAAATGCACCGCCATCCGAGTCTGCTCGCCAAGTTATTCATGATTGGTTAGAAGCGAGTAAGCAAAAGTATCTGAAGCAATAGCTGCGAACTAGAAGGAATAACAGGATGTTTCAACAAGGTGATTTATGCCCGCATTGTGGTTTGATTATTGTCATGCCAACGGATTTGCAAGCCGAATGCTTGGGGTGTGGCGAAGAAATCAATGAAGACCCAGCAGACAGTTACGACGAAGAAGAGTAACTTTACCTACCCTGATATAAACCAAGGTTAGGATGGCCGTATTAGCCCTTCAAAGGATGGACAAATGCAGAAAGTAATCTTTAGAAATTGCGATGAAAACTCACCTTATTGGAGTGAGTTAGAGGGCTTATTTCAAAGCGAATGGTGTAATTTCAAGTTTAAAGATACCGATAAAGAAAACGTAAAACTCCCTCCAGTAATAACAGTACTTCGCGATAATGTAGTCATTGGTGGCTTGGCATATTCCCATTTTCAGGAACCTCATCAAGTTCGGGATGTGGTTTGGATTAATGCTGTTTATGTTGATGCTCAATGGCGTGGCCAAGGTATTGCAAGTGAATTGATTAATCGTGGTGTTGAACAAATGCCAGACTATTATCAATCCCAACCCTCGAAAGATTCAACGTCTAAGTTGTACGCCTACACCAATATTGCGCCTTTGTATCTTTCTCTTGGTTGGTCAATCGTCGAGATTGAAACCGAACCCAATCATCACGTCATGAGCGTTTCGTTTTAGGCTGAATATTCGGAAACAGCCTAACAGACACGAAACTCTCTGCCTTTCTCATCTATCTATTTATGAGCGCATTTTCATAAATGCTTAAACTTCGTTGCGACAAGATCTTGAATCAACGTCAGATTGCCTTCTCTAAATTAATCTTCTAACTCTTTAAAATATAGGGATAAATTGGTACGACATTCAGTTTAATCTAAATGAAAATCGTTTGCGTTAGCGTTTTTGCAAGTGTATAAAAGCGTGTCTGTTAATGATTTTATGAATATGTTCGTATTTCATTAATTCTTTAGTGAATGATGTGTTTTAAGGTTGAAGATATGCTCGAAGCAAAGGGACTCGGTTTTAGCGTAGGGGATAAGCAATTGCTCAAGACATTTGATGTGTCGTTTGAACAAGGAAAAATCTACGCTTTGGTTGGGCATAACGGCTCAGGGAAATCGACCTTATTAAAGTTGCTAGCGAAGCAACAGCACGCCACTTCAGGCGATATTTTCCTGAAAGATAAACCAGTCGCTAAATGGTCGGATAAGGACTTCGCACAACAAATTTCTTACTTACCTCAACATTTACCTGCAACCGACAGTTTATCCGGCAAAGACCTGGTGAGTTTTGGTCGCTACCCTTGGCACGGCCTATTAGGTCGACTTTCAAGTAAAGATAAGCAATACGTTGAAGAGGCGATGCAACTTACCGACACAACGCAATACGCTGATCGTTTGGTGGATACTTTATCGGGTGGTGAACGCCAGCGTGTGTGGCTTGCGATGCTGTTGGCTCAACGCACCAAATACCTTTTGCTGGATGAGCCTTTAGCAGCGCTCGATATTGGTCATCAGATTGAAATGCTGACATTGATTAAGCGCCTGAGTGAAACATTGGAAATTGGCGTGATCATTGTGATACACGACATCAATATGGCTGCACGTTTCTGCGACCACATTATTGCCTTACATAGTGGCGAGCTATTAGTCGAAGGTGAGGTTGATGAGGTGTTCAAAGAATCGACCTTGAAAGATATCTATGGTGTGCCTATGCACATTACTCAACACTCTGCGGGTTACCCAGTCGCGATGCCTGGTGATTTGGAGCCAGCATGATGCTTAAACAGTCTTTCCAATCAATATTACATCGCTCGCACGTCACTCGTAATCTTATTTCAATAGTCGTCATATCGAGCGTACTGGTATTTTCTCCACTTGCGTTAGCCAATCAAGATACATCTGGGTTGAATGATGGCGATCGACCTCGATTAGTTTCCATCGATTGGACTCACACTGAAACGCTTTTGGCGTTGGGCGTTACACCTATTGCTGTCGCGCAAATACCCGATTACAACTCGTGGGTAAAGTCTCCTCAAATTCCCCCAACTGTTGCGGATGTTGGCTTACGAACACAGCCAAACCTTGAACGTATTCATGAGCTCAAACCCGACAAGATATTACTCTCTCCAATGTTTTCAACGTTGGAGACTCAACTTAGCAAAATTGCCCCTGTTACGACCATTGGTTTGTACCGAAGTGGTGATGTTGATTGGTCAGCGCTAGAAACGGTTACTCGAAAGCTAGCAGAAGTCTCTGAGAAACAACCTCAAGCTGAAGTTTTGATTCAGAAAGCGAACACTGAAATGGATCGTTTAGGATCTCTGCTACCCAACAGTGCTCCTGCAATGTTGATGGTGCAATTCATGGACACTAATCACGTTCGCGTCTTTGGGGATAACAGCCTATACAAAGCCTCAGTAAACAAGATTGGCCTTGAATCAGCATGGAAAGAGCAAACCAACGCTTGGGGTTACAGCTTGGTTGGTGTCGATCAGCTTATTGGCGTTAAAGGACAAATCGTGATTATTTCGCCAATGCCAGCAGGAACTGAAGAGAGCCTTAAAGCAAATCAGTTTTGGCAATACATTGTGAAAGAGTCGGGCTATCCCGCGCTACAAGTACCAGCGGTGTGGAGCTTCGGCGCGATACCTTCTGCAACACGCTTTGCAAGGTTCATTGTTTCTGAATTGAACCAAGAAGACGTGCTATGAGAGCTCTCTCGTTTGGTGTTTTAACACTATTAATGGTTTCTACACTGGTGTTAATGGGCCAACACTTATCTGTATCTCAGTTCGGATTGAGCCGACTTTCTAGCTTGTGGAGCGCTGATTTCACTTCTCCTGACTCAGTGAAACTGCATTTGGCTTGGTGGCCGAGGTTATTCACTACATTGCTATCTGGCGCAGCGTTGGCAGTGGCGGGTGTCTTGATGCAACAGGTGCTCAGAAACCCATTGGCTTCACCGTCTACATTAGGTGTCGCGAGCGGTTCGAGCTTTGCACTTATGTTAGCGACGCTTTACGCCCCTTGGCTTTTGGAGTGGTCTTATTCGTTGGTGGCACTTGTTGGTGGCCTAACTACGATTGGTTTGGTGTTTGTTTTGTCTTGGCGACGTGCTTTATCTCCAACCGTCGTGATTGTGTCTGGCTTGGCCGTGAACCTCTATTTTGCTGCTGTGAGTACTGTTTTGTTGATGATGAACCAAGACAAACTGAATGGCTTAATGATTTGGGGCGCAGGTTCATTGGTTCAAACCGGATGGGAAGATGTTCAGTACTTGGCTCCACGCTTATCGATTGCGACTCTCATGGCGTTTCTGTTTGTAAAACCACTGAGTTTGCTCCAGTTATCAGAGCAGGGCGCTAAGAGTTTAGGTGTTTCGTTACCGAAATTGAGAGTCGCTTGTCTCGGTTTGGCGGTGTTGCTAACGGCTTGGGTCGTGAGTGCTGTGGGTGTTATCGGTTTCGTTGGTTTAGCAGCCCCTGCGTTAGCACGCTTGATGGGTGTGCACCGTTTAGTCCCTAAATTATTGGTTTCGATGGTACTTGGTGGTTTGTTGTTAAGCCTTACTGATCTGCTTATTCAACAGTTGCCGGGCATCATGTCTATGTTTGTCCCGACAGGGGCCGCAACGGCTGCGTTGGGTGCTCCACTGTTGTTGTGGTTATTACCCAAGTTATCAATGAAAAGCCAGTCACAAACGCAAACTGTATTAACGCGTCATAAGGAAGTAGCTTCTCGCTTAAACAAATATTCAGTGGTATTAGCCAGCTTGTTTATTGTTCTGTCGTTGGTCGTGTTTAGTTTGTTCTCTGTACAAACTGAAGGTTGGCGTTGGTTATTTCAAACTCAAGACTGGGCAATGCTCGAATGGCGTTTACCTCGATTAACTGCAGCGGCATTGGCGGGCGGCATGCTGGCAGTTGCTGGTACGATCGTTCAGCGTTTGAGTGGCAACCCAATGGCTAGTCCAGAAGTGATTGGTATCAGTTCTGGTACCGCATTAGGTTTGATCATCGCAATCTTTGCGGGCTTTGGCAGCAACGTGGTTGGCCTTTATGTCGGTGGCTTTATTGGTGCGGTCTGTACTTTGGGCATCATTGTCGTGCTTAACCAGAAGTCGGGCTTCCAACCGGAAAGAGTACTATTAACAGGCGTTGCGATAACGGCACTGATGAACGCTGTGCAAAGTTTTGTATTGGCAGGCGGTGATCCAAGAAGTTATCAAGTTCTGGCTTGGTTGGCAGGTTCAACGTATTACGTCACCGAAGCAACACTCGTTCCGTTACTGATATCTTCAGTTGTATTTATCTCGTTAGGTTTCCTCTGTGCGCGATGGTTGGATGTGTTGCCATTAGGGCAAGCGAGTGCGCAATCTCTTGGTATCAATGTATCAAGATCTCGAATTCTATTGTTGGTGCTGGTGGCATGTTTAACCGTGAGCGCAACACTGGTGGTGGGCCCGTTAAGCTTTATCGGTTTGATGGCTCCACACATAGCGAGATTATTTGGTTATAGCCGTGCTAAAGAGCATCTGATCTGTTCTTCGTTAATTGGTATGGCACTGATGTTGTTCTCGGATTGGCTTGGTAGACAGTGGCTTTACCCACAGGAGATCCCAGCAGGATTGGTAGCTTCGATTATCGGTGGCATGTATCTGATGTGGGGCTTAAGAAGGTTATAGCTTAGCTGCTTGTAGTCCTTGTCGTTACTTATCGCGACTACTGAACGCTTGTTAACGGATTTCTGTTGAATGAACGGGTTGAGCTTTTAGAGGACAAGACTAAACAACAAGATTGTCGTGCTTGGTTTATACGGAATTGTCTCTTTCTTTATTGATAATGATAATCACAACAATAACTAGTTGGTCATTTCAACGAAGAAGCTGAACGTATTCTAAAAATGGATAACGGCAATCTTATTGAGTTGAGTAAAGGGCGTTTAGCTCAAGCGCACCAAGCACTAGAAAGTGTTGTCGCGTGAGTTTTTAAGAGCCTAGTTAGGTTCAAGAACAAATGATTTAAAAGTAAAAATCATTTGTTCTTTTTTGCAATTGGTTCATAGCCGTATTGAAGGAGAAATATATGAATCGGCACTTTATGCGTACCCCAACAGCACTTGCGGTCGCTTTAGTTATATCGTCAGGAATGGCTCAAGCTAACGAAGATGAAACCGTTGTTGTTATTGGACAGCAACTTGAAGACAGCTCAGTAGGTCCTGATTTTAGTTACGTAGGATTAAGCAGTCGAACAGCAACAAAAACAGACGTTGCGATAGGTGAGACACCACGTGCAATTTCTATTGTTACTCGTGAACAGATGGACGACCGAGCGTCAATCAGTATTGCCGATGCATTACAGTACACGCCTAGTATCCAAGCGAACTATTTTGGTGAAGACAACAAGCAAGATTGGTTTGTTATCCGCGGCTTTAAGCAAGCTAACAGTGGTTTATATCAAGACGGAACGCGTTTGTATTCATCGGGCTTTTACAGCTGGCAAATCGACCCGTTTGGCTTGGAACGAGTAGAAATCTTGCGTGGTCCAGGATCAGCGCTATATGGCCAAACTCCTCCAGGTGGTGTTATTAACGTAATCAGTAAGCGTCCACAGTTTGATGGTGGCTCGGGTAAGTTTGCTATCGAATACGGTACTGATGATCGAAAGCAAATTAGCTTAGATGTGAACTCTGAAGTTAACGATAAAATGGCGTTTCGCCTGCAAGCGCTTGGTCGTAAAAATGGTACCCGTGTCGATGGTGTAGAAGCTGAACGCATTTTTATCGCTCCTTCTCTGGCTTACAAATTTACAGACGATACTAAAATTACGGTGCTAACTAGTTACCAAAAGGATGACTCTGACCCATACCTACAATTCTTACCGATGGAAGGGACGCTAACGTCAAATCCAAATGGAAAAATCAGTGATAGCCGGGCATTGGGAAATACAGATTGGGAGACGTTTGAGCGTGAACAAATCTCGATAGGTTATGAATTTGAACATCACTTTAATGACCGTACCTACTTAATGCAAAACGTTCGTTACAGCCAAATGGACATAAACCTACGTCAAATGTATTACTCGCGGTATATTGGTGACACAGCTCTAGCACCTTACGATCCAACCCGTTCTTCTATTATCCGACAAGCATCGACGGAAGAGGGGACATCCGATGCGTTTAATATCGATAATCGTTTGATCCATAAATTTACAACGGGTTCGGTAGAACACACCTTGTTGACTGGTATTGATTACCAGAGCATCGATATTGATAGTAAAGATTACGCTGCTGATCCAATCATTGGTGACGGAAACAGTCTTTTGCCTGTGCCGGGTGTAGGAAATATACCGAACCCAATATTTAACGTGTTTGACCCGTCATACAGCACAAATGTAGCTTTGTTGAATCCAACAACGTTTGCGCCACTTGATGAATCAGATCGTCAAACCACTAAAACGAAAAATAATCAATTAGGCCTTTATTTACAAGACCAAATGATGATTGCGGATAAGTGGGCAGTACAAATCGGTGTTCGTTACGACGATTCTCAAAACAAGACTCATAACACGACGACAGGTGCTAAAACTAAGGTTGATAACGAAGAGTGGACAACCAACTTCGGTGTTGCTTACCTGATGGATAGTGGCTTTACACCTTATGCGAGCTATGCGCAGTCGTTTAACCCAATCATTCAGCTTGATCAAAATGGTGACCCAGCGAAACCAGAACGTGGCGAGCAATACGAAGTGGGCTTGAAATACCAACCGCGTAGCTTCGACGGTTATTTCAATATTGCAGCGTTTGAAGTCTCGAAAGAAAACTTAGCGCGTCAGGTTGCCGGTCAACTAACCCAAATTGGTGAAGTTCGTAACCGCGGCCTTGAGTTAGAAGCTGTCGCAAACGTAACTGAAACATTAACCTTGATTGGTAACGTATCATTCATTGATTCCGAAATAACTGAAGATGCGACAAGCAGCAATGTAGGAAATACGCCGTCACAAATTGCTGACCAACTGGCTTCTGCTTGGGCAAACTATCGTTTCCTAAATGGTCCATTAGATGGCTTAACGATTGGTGCGGGTGCTCGTTATGTTGGTGATTCTTACGCCGACAACACTGAGACGAACAAAGTGTCTTCTTACACATTGTTTGACGCAACATTGAGCTATCGTATTGAAGACTATAAGTTCCAAGTTGCAGCGAAAAACTTAGCAGACAAAGAGTACGTTGCGACGTGTGATTACTACTGTTTCTACGGTGATCGTCGTAACGTCATTGCAAGTGTAACGTACGACTGGTAAGACTGACTAATAAGCACTCAGCTTGTGGGCTGGGTGCTTTTATTAAGTTCATCATTTTTCTTCTTATTAACAATGCATAACTCTGTTAAATTTTCGTTGAAACTCATGCCTATATCGCCTTTAAATCAAACAACTCGCTGTTGATTAAAACGATCTCTACGATTTATTGCACCAGTTGTTGAGCACCAAGCCTATATTGACTAGAATGACGCACTTTTTTTATTTACGTACATACAGGTAATGAACATGAGCGATACTAATTCAAGACCAGCTTTACCAGATCATCTTGCAGGTAACCCACGCAGCCCACACCACGTGGCTGAGTGTTTCGAATACCCAATCGGCATTCGTCTAAATGGTAAAGAGCGTACTGATGTTGAAGAATACTGCATCAGCGAAGGTTGGGTTAAGATCCCTTCTCCTAAAGCGCTAGACCGTTTTGGCCAGCCAATGCTTATTACTCTTAAAGGCACAGTAGAAGCTTTCTACATCGAAGATTAATCACTTCGTGTAACTCGAGAATGTCGAGTACAAAACGCTGTTTATATAGAAGGGTCTAGAGAAATCTAGGCCCTTTTTGTTTGCGTATGATTCCTTGAGTCGACTTTACCAAGCGATACCTGCACCAATCGAAAACTCGACGTCTTCACCTTCTGCTTTATCAAAACCTGCGGTCACAACAAAGCCACTGTCCATAATATAGGTTGCGTCTAAGCCACCGACTTGTTTGGTTGAGCTATCAGAGAACTCACGGTTATCTAAAGTGATGTCCATATGGGTACGCTTAATCCCGTAACCTGGGGTGATGTACAAGTTTTCGGTGATACCAATAGGGGCGTGAAACTGATATTCGTTGTCGTGTTGCTTGTATTCGTACGATTCTTCATCTTCGTTATAAGCCGAGCGAGTAAACTCGATGCCATAACCTATGCTTCCCGGGCCACGATACTTGATGTAAGAAGCAGACCAATCTCTCCACCCACGTTCAGCCGATAGGCCAAATGTTATCGCAGTTTCTTCTTGGTTTTGTTCATTGGCTTGTGCGTTAGACATAGTGAACAGCAAGACAGCGGCTAATGTCAGAAGGGGGAACTTTTTGATGGTCATTGGATCTCTCGCTTATGTATACAAAATATCGGCGAATTCAAAGTACTGAATGCCAGTAAATTAGTAACCTAGTCCGGACCTTCCTTGAGCTTTTTAGTTATGTATTCTTGGTTGATGCTTGATCGGCATCCTCTTGGATTTGAGGATGCCTTTTTGATATGGGATTGGTGATAAGTATTACTTCAAAGTACGTTGCTTATTAACCTGCATTTTTGCTCGCACTTTGGTGGCTTGTGCTTGCGACGGCAAGTTGTCTTTAACCTTGTTTTTAATGTCTGCGACAGGGATGAAGTTCCACTGACCGTCGTGATACTTAACCACAAATGTTTCACGGTTCATTTCTTCACGGAACACCCAAACACCATCGTCGAGACGCTTAAAGTCACCAACTACATTGCCGTTCGTACCTCGAATAGTCCAAAATGTATGTTCAGTATCAAGATAAGACTTCTGCTCACCTGAGATCATCTTGTCTCCAGAGCTAACTTTGACATAGTTATCACGAATGATGATTTCACCAACACGCTTATCATCCACGTAGATGCTGTATAGCGTTTCGTGATCATCAGAACGTTGTTTTACGGCGCTTATATGAACTTCACCTGTGTCTTTATTAAAAAATGGTACATCACCGATATCTGGGATGTAAACGAAGCCTAGATCAGCTTGTTCAATGGTATCAGCAATGTTTTTTGAATCATCTTTGCCATATCCAGGGTCGATATTATCAAACCCATTGTCGACATCACTATCAGAGTCGCCGTTTCCAAAACCTGGGTCAATGTTTTCGAAACCATAGTCACCATCAAATTGAGGTTGTGCCGGTTCAGAATCACTGCCAGATGAACAACCTGCTAAAACAGCAGTAAGAACGAGTGCGATAAGTGATTTGTTCATGATATTTCCTAACGTTATTTAATTTCGTAAAGGCAATGTGTGGCTAACCAATCCCACTAGTCGCTGGCCTAACGTACTTAACGCTGTAGGGCTGCTGCATTGCTTGAGGTTGTACGATACGTAAACATCGATGTTGGATAAATAAACTGAACAATAGATTTAACATCACAATTGGTTATGTGTTGTGACTTCGAAAGAATGCTGGTGGGTATGGGTAGTGGGCGAAAACTGAGCGTGTAATCGTCTTGCAATGTGGATCTTGAGTGGCTTCAATAGTTCATTAACTGGACAACGTCATACTAATAAACAACAGAGGCAGGTATATCCTGCTTCTGTTTTATTTGGTATCTATTGACAAACATTCCCACCAATATTCTTCTTTCTCAGCCCACATTTTGATATTCACTCGGTTTACAGTAATAACCTGACTTGATAGGTTACTCCCAATGCAGCCAGATGCTTAATCTATAAGTATTTATCGGCTCAACCTAATATTGAATTTGGAAAGATCATGGAAGAAAGAAGCAAAGCTTATCTTGATAACTACCTCAACACATTGCCAGCAGACGTTGCCTCGCAATACACCTCCTTTAGTGCTGATTATTACTGCGCCGACGAGTACAACGCTAACCTCTGCGCACAGTTGATATTAAAAGGTGAAAAACAGGCGTCCTGCGGCCTTGAACACTGGTATACCCATGAAGGCGAGACGAGACCCATAGTTGGTCACTTGCAAGTCGTCACCGATTGGGATGGTAAGCCCGTATGTATTGTTGAGAACACGTCGGTGTCGTCGTGCAAATACAACGAAGTGACCGCTGAGTTTGCTGCCGCAGAAGGCGAGGGTGACAAATCACTCGAATGGTGGAGAGAAGCTCACTGGAACTTCTTCTCTCGTGAATGTGAAGAGCTTAAGATCTCACCAAGTGAAGACATGCTACTTATGTTGGAGCGTTTCAAAGTGGTTTATCAATAGTGAAGTCCTAGCGCGTGCCGTGTTGAATCGAAAGGCATGGCACCTTAGTCTTCATTTGAACAAAGCCAGAAGATTAACAATCACAAGGAGAGTGATGTGAAGATAGCGATATTGGATGACTACCAGAACGTCGTTAAAGACCTCGATTGCTTCAACAAACTCGAACAATACGATGTCACGGTATATACCGAGACTTACTCAGAGCAAGAGCTCGTCGCTAAGTTGGTCTCGTTTGAAGCCATTGTGCTCATTCGTGAAAGAACCGAGATCACCGAATCTTTGTTATCACAACTCCCCAACCTCAAGCTGATTAGCCAGACGGGCAAAGTGAGCAACCATATCGACCCGCAAATGTGCGAACGATTTGGTGTTACCGTTTTAGAAGGTCGAGGCTCGCCTGTTGCGCCTTCCGAGCTATGCTGGGCGCTGATTATGGCTGCATCGCGCCACATTCCTACTTACGCGTCAAACCTTAAACAAAACCAGTGGCAGGATTCTGGCTCGTTAGGGCTAGGTCGAACTTTGAAGGGCTTGAAGCTTGGTATTTGGGGCTACGGCAAGATCGGCAAATGCATTGCACAATATGCCCAAGCATTTGGGATGTCTGTCGTAGTGTGGGGGAGCCAAGTTTCACGCGATCAAGCACAAACAGATGGCTTCAAAGCAGCAACAACCAAACAAGATTTCTTTCGAGAAGTTGATGTGCTTTCTTTGCATTTGCGTTTGAATGATGTCACCAGAGAATGTGTTACGGCACGCGACCTTAGCTTGATGAAGCCGAACTCACTGTTTGTGAACATCAGCCGTGCCGAGTTAGTCGAACCGATGGCTCTCTATCATGAACTACGCGAGATACCGACCAAAACAGCCGCTATTGATGTGTTCGATTGTGAGCCAGTAACTACAGACATCGAACCGCTATTGTCCTTAGCAAATGTCACTGCGACACCGCATTTGGGCTATGTTGAACAAAATAGCTACGAACTCTACTTCGATATCGCTTTCGACAACATTCTGTCCTATCAAAGAGATGGCCTATAAAAATGCAGGAGGCAAGATGACAAAGCTAATCGAATTAACAGAAATAGTCTTATTCGACTGGGGCAATACGCTGATGGTCGATTTCCCAGACGCACAAGGGAAGATGTGTGACTGGGAAACCGTACAAGAAGTGAGTGGTGCTCGCGCATTACTTGCTGATCTATCGAAAACTCAACAAGTTTATGTTGCCACCAACGCTGGTGATTCCAGTAAAGACGACATCATTCGAGCCTTTGAGCGTGTTGGCCTTCCTCAATATATATTGGGTTACTTTTGTAAGGCGAGCATTGGCTTTTCTAAGTTCGATTCGGGCTTTTATCCTGCCATCATTTCCAAACTCGGTGTTGCACCACAAGATATCACCATGGTGGGTGACACCTTAGACAAAGACATTTACCCAGCACTTGAAGCGGGTTTGAAAGCGGTGTGGTTGAACACGGAAGGTACTGAAATTAAGTCAGAGCATCCGAATGTCATGCAAGTTCAATCCCTAAGCGAACTGTTGGAGAAGTACCATGGATGATCACTCTGAGATCTGGCGTCAGTATTACCAAAAGGCACTAAGCAAACCTCATTTAAAGAGAACTGAGTACGCAATTAAACTGAATGAGTCAGGCTTAAATGTTGCGATTGATTGTGGTTGTGGAACAGGTAGTGACATCGCCTTTTTAGAACAGCAAGCGTATCAAGTGTATGGCTTCGACGTTAATCCTGATTCGATTGCACTATGTCGGGATCGTTTTGGTCGCAAATCTTTGGTCGAGATATCTGAAAGTGGATTTGAACACTATGATTACCCGAAATCTGGCGTAGTGATTGCCAATTCGAGTCTGTTTTTTGCTGATCCAACCCGTTTTGACGAGGTTTGGCACAATATTGAAAACTGTCTTGAAGTGGGAGGCGTGTTCGCGGGCGATTTCATGGGCGTCGATGACAGTTGGGCACATGGCTATCGAACCCCAACAACGCCGTTAACAAAAGCCAAAGTACTTAGCTTATTCAACGACTTTGAGATGGTACGATTCCATGAGCGAGACGAACAAGCACTCACGTCGCTGGGTAGGATGAAGCATTGGCACACTTATTCGGTTGTTGCGACTAAGCGCTGTTAAAATGTCAGTATTTAAAACTTGTTTGGATGCATGTCTGTTTTGACGCCAACCTCTCATCTCTTTGTTATTTAATCCTCTAAGCTAACTCTAGTTTCTACTATGAGGGCTAGGTTATGAGTATCGAACGTCACGGGATATCGGTTGGAATTGAACGTGTTAGCGGTGAAACTATCGTTGTGTTCAAAGCGAAAGGCAAACTCACACATGATGATTATCAAGCAATGATGCCAATTCTAAATACCACGCTAGAAGAACTCGATTCATCTGAACTCAAGATGCTGGTCGACATCTCCACCTTAACGGGTTGGGAGTTGCGTGCTGCTTGGGATGATTTCAAACTTGGATTAGAGCTCAATTCTAAGATAGACAAAATCGCGATTTATGGTGATAAAAGCTGGCAAGAATTCGCTTCAAAAGTAGGGAGCTGGTTTGTGTCTGGTGAGATTAAGTCATTCGAAGACCATGACTCAGCGCTTAAGTGGCTAGTCGATTAGCGGTTTGATTATTACGAGTGATTAACGTGATGGTTGAGATGTTGTGGTTAACCGTCACGGTTCTATAGCTTATGATTGGCTATTTTAGTCGTAACGATACAAATATATTGTTTCAAAGCAACAGTTTACGTTTGTACTATGCGTTCTTTTTTTGAATAAATTAATATGAATAAAGTTGTTGTAGCTCTTATTGCTTTAGTTGCGTTGAATGCTTGTGTAACGCGAAAAATTCCTGTTATGAAAGAAGCCATGTCTGTCGGCCAGATATCTGAAATTGCTGTACATAACTTAAATTGTACAATGATCGATACTTATACACTTGAAGATTCCCATCCAAATAACGTGATTCCGGCTCTCAAAAACCAAGCATATATGTCCGGCGGAAATCGTTATCGAATAGCGGATGTGCTTGATACTCGCCGTGGACGACCAAGCAGTGTAGTTGCAGAATTTTATCTTTGTCCGACGACTTCATATCAAGTGAAGCCATCGGGAGTAGTTCAATTATTGCCAGGTGCTCATGAAGTTAAGCCTATTGCTTTTGCTGAGATTGAAAACACAGCTTGTAACGTTATTGGCAGCCACGTAGTGCAAGAAACTAATCCTAAGTCAGTGTACACAGAGCTAGCCAATGAAGTATTTATGCGAGGTGGAAATCGCTACCATATTACGAATATTATAGCGACAGACGGGTCAAATCCGACTTCAATTTCCGCTGATGTTTACCGATGTAAGCATCGTTCAGTTGCTTTTAACTAAGTTAGCGTTAAGCGACTAGTTGTGCCGTTTGGAATTCCACTTATAGCAACTTCAATCGGCATTTTTGTTTTCTTTGCTACTTGTTCACATTCGTTATTGTTTAACGGTTTAAAGTTCGTTAGTGTGCGGAAATAACAAATTGTTTAAATAACAAGGTCTAAGAACATGAATAAGGTAATTGATAAGCTGGCTTGGATATTCATCAAAGACGGTAAGCTGTTGATGGTCAGATCAAAAGGCAAAGAACTGTTCTATCTACCGGGTGGTAAGCGTGAAGCTGGCGAAAGTGACGAGCAAGCACTGGTTCGCGAAATAAAAGAAGAGATCTCAGTAGATTTAATGCCTGATTCAATCAAATACGTTGAGACGTTTACAGGCCAAGCTGATGGCAAAGCGGAAGGCGTATCAGTGCAATTGACTTGCTATCTTGCTGATTATACTGGCGAACTGTCTCCAGATGCCGAAATCGAAGAGCTTAAGTTTGTTGATGGCAACGACAGAGCGGTATGTTCATTGGCAGCACTGGTTGCGCTTGATTGGTTAGAAGCGAACCAGTATTTGGCTTAAGGTTTTAGCGGCTATTAGCTAACGCTGAAGATTGATCTTCAAAAGATCATCGCTTACGAATAGCTTGAAGGGCGGCTGTCTTTCATCAACAGGTCGAGTTTCCTTTGAGCTTTCTTCGTGTCTTGTAAATCCACCACCTCAATCATTTCACACTCATCTCGTACCATCTCATTAATCAGGCTTGGATAGTGTCTGCAATCTTCTGGTCGGTCTAAGTAGATGCTGCATGTGTACTTGGCTTGAGCCTTGGTGTCTTTCGTCGGAACTAGCTCCAGAAAAGGGCAGCGAGTTAAACGTTCACCAGATTTAGGGTCGAACCAGATCTCGCTTCCTCGAACATACTCAAAGATGTCTGGGTTGAACAACTCCCACAAATCAATCTCTTCTTGCGTTGCGGCAAGGTCACCATCTCCGTATTTGATACAGCATTTTCCGCATTGATTACAATCTTTCATTATCGACTTCATAAGTTGGTGAGCTTTTATCATTTTACCATTGATAGGCGTGGCACGTTGATTTTGTTGTTCATGGTTAAGCCGTTACGGGGCGGGAACTTGGAATAGCGGTACTTAAAATCAATTTATCTATGAACCACCACTCCAATCCAAGATGTAAACAGTGATACAATTGCGCCTCTCACGTTATTCAAGCAAAGGCATCAAAATGAGAACCGTATACACCACCGAAGGCAACATTAACGCAAAGAAACAAAAAGAGGCTTACCCAAAGCTCGCTTTATGTGACAAGTGCGTTGGTGACTATGTGGTTATCGAGCAAGGTGAACGAACTTACAAGCCTTGTGCTAAATGTGGTGCCGACGATTAATGCGCCTTGATAAATATCTATGTAAAAGCACTGACCTAACCAAGCCTGAAGCGATTGAACGCATCCATAATGGCGAGGTGAACGTAAACTGTGAAACAGTCACCGATGAATCGACTCAGGTTCATGAAAGCAACACCATCTTGTTAAATGGCACTCCGCTTAAGTTGCGAGAATTTCGATACCTCCTAATGCACAAGCCTGCGGATACTATCTGCTCTAATATCGATGAAGTTTATCCTTCACTGTTCAACTACATCGAGATAGAAAAAGCATCAGAACTACACATCGCTGGGCGCTTAGATGCAGACACTACAGGCTTAGTTTTGATTACCGATGATGGGCGATGGTCATTCAATATCACGCTGCCAACCAAGTCATGTAAGAAGATGTATCGCGTGACGTTGTCACGAGATATCAAGGGCGATGTCGCTGACAAGTTCAAAGCGGGCATTCAATTGCAGGGTGAACAAAAACTGACGCGTCCGGCAGTGCTCGAAGTGATTACCAGTAAAGAAGTGCTGTTGACCATTACAGAAGGTAAGTTTCATCAAGTAAAACGAATGTTTGCTGCGGTAGGGAATCGAGTTGTTGGCCTACATCGTGAACAGATTGGAGATGTACGTTTAGATGTTGAAGTAGGTAAGTGGCGTTATCTAACTAAAGCCGAGGTCGACTCATTTCAGCAAGACTTTGAATAAACGCTGTAACCACTTAAAGCGTTAAGGGTGTCAGCACCAGTATATCAACACTATAAGGATCTAGGATGGAAAACCTAAAAGTCTCAGAAATTAAGTCTTTCGTACCGGCGAAAGACTTCGATTTATCTAAGCGTTTTTACCAGTCAATCGGCTTCGAAGTGATGTCTGAATTTCACGATATCGCCTATCTACGACACGGAAGTTGCGCCTTCCTTTTGCAAAACTTTTATGAACCTGCGCACTGTCACAATTACATGATGCACTTGCTGGTTGAAGACGTAAAAAGTTGGTATCAACACATCCAGAACTCTAATGTAGTGTCGGAATTTGAAGTTACCGTTTCCGAGGTTGTTGAACAGCCTTGGGGAATGCTTGAGTTTTGTATCACTGACCCAAGTGGTGTGCTGTGGCGTGTGGCTGAAAACATCAGGTCGCGCTGATTCATCCAACTTGCATTGATAGTATGTCTAGGTTCACGGTGCTTTTCTGTCTGATCCGCACCAGCAGTTTTGGACACTGAGTTAAGTGAGTACAATCACTAATGAG
>NZ_JBFSUD010000081.1:0-19813 GCF_041467175.1 Vibrio sp. 10N.247.310.24 | reverse complement strand
AGCGATCGAGGTAGTCAGTACTGTTCGAAAGACTATCGAGACCTCATAAGCACTTTGCGAAGTTCTATCTACTTTTGGCGCAAGGCCGAACCTTAGAAAAGCAGCATTTTATTGCTGAGACGCAAGGCTATAGTCCTGCAGAGTTCGCTCGACTCTTACTAGCTGCAAAAGCTGTAACAAAAGTAAGAAAGATCCGTTGGGAAGAGTTTGAGTCAGAAAATGGCTCTATGGCCGTTGGTATTGAACAACTGAATCTAAAATTACCAATTAGTTCTTCGTTTGAGGCTACTGAGTCAATTAGTGAATATATTGAAAATTACATATAGTTGAGTGCTTATTTCTAATTACCAACCCTAGTTACTTTTAGTTGAGTTTAGTCTCTCCGGCGTCTGTACTTAAGTTAATCGGTAGCGTCACAATAATTTCCTTTCGTAACAGATATGAAGCTACCGAGTCGCAGGAATAGATCTTTTTGTAGAGCTGAGTCCGAGGTCAACGTTATCTTTGAGTTAGCTCTATATCATTGAATGACAAGCGTGCGTCACACCTTTGTTTGGCGTGAGGATTAGTTCAAACATGGAGTGAAAATATGAAGTCAGACTTTTCAAAACTTGCGACAACCGATTACGGAAACATACTAAGTAACGACCACTTTATTAATTTTAGTATTGGTCCTCTTTGGCAGGGAATGCCACGAATTTGTGGAGAAGCGTTTACTGTCCAGCTAACGTCTGGTGATAATTTAATGCTTCATTCAGCCATATACGAAGCACCAGAAGGTTCCATCATTGTAGTGGATGGAGTTGATAGCGAATATGCAGTAGCCGGCGGTAATGTATGCGCAGTCGCTAAGAGTCGAGGTATCAAAGGTTTTATTATTGATGGTGTCATTCGAGATTTGACTGAAATTTCAGATATGAAGTTTCCAGTTTTTGCGAAAGGTGTTCATCCAGTACCGGGAAAGAAAGAGATCTATTCTGAATTGGGCGCTCCGATCACTTGCGGGGGAGCAAAGGTCTCTACGGGAGATATCATTGTTGCTGATGCAGAAGGTATTGTCGTTATTCCTAAATCAAAGAAAGACGAAGTGTTTTTAATGGCTTCAAAGAAAGCAAGTGACGAAGCTTCATTAACACTCGCTGAGTGGGAAACGAGTCATAGGGCTAAAATAGCGCAAGCAATAACGTCTGCGAAACAAAAAACTTAAGTAGTGCTACAAGTTGATTTGTAACGCGTGGCATTTTCATCAATTAACAGGCGTTAGGCGACAACGAATAAATTCATCCATGGAGAAGAGAGTGATCGTACGGACTGCGACGAAAGAAGACTCAAGTGTCTTGTTAGAGTTTATTGAACAAAAAGCTGACTTTGACCGGAGTATGAAAGGGTTTAGTGGCGAAATCTCGACAACTATAGAGAAAATCGAACGCACATTATTTGGTGATTACGCATTTGCTCATGCATTAATATTGGAACGGAATTGTGAGCCTTTTGGCTTCGCACTGTATCACTATCGATATTCATCCTTCAGTGGAGAGCCATCAATCTGGCTTGACGACCTATTGGTTACAGGAAATCAAAGATCAAAAGGGTATGGCCGTGAACTTATGTTGGCTTTAAAGTCACAAGCGGAGTCATCATATGCCTCTCACATCTCATGGACGGCAAGTCCACATAATAAGAAAGCGCATGATTTCTACAAAAGGTTGGGTGCAGAGGTTGAGCGAATGGATGGTCAAAGACCTTATTTCCGTTGGACAATGTACGATTCGTGATCACATAAAAAGAGAACTATGAAAATAACGACGCTGGTTGATAACTCTCGACTGGATAATAGGAAAGATCTAGCCGTTGAGCGCGGACTATCACTGCATATTGAAACTGAATCGCTAAAGATCTTGTTCGATATGGGAAGTGGCGATACGTTTTGTCAAAACGCACCATTACTGGGTATTGATATCAAAGATGTAGACATCGCTGTCATATCGCACAGGCATCATGATCATTGTAATGGCACCGCTGATTTTGTTGCTCATAACTCTAAAGCCAAAGTGTTTCTGAAAAATTGCGAACAGAAAAGCTATCATTTCCGGGCTTTCGGTTTCAAAAGTGATGTCGGGATCAATCCGGACTTACTAGAAAACAGCAACGAGCGGTTAGTCTTCGTTAATCGTACGACTGAGATCGCCCCAAATGTCTTTGCTATCACAGATATTAGCGTGAAACACGAACAACCTAAGGGTAATAAATACCTTTATACACAGTCGAAGAATCGACAGGAGCGCGACTCATTTGATCATGAATTACTGTTAGTGGTTAAAGAGTCAGACGGTTTAGTTATATTTACTGGTTGTGCGCATAGTGGCGTTCTCAATATGGTTGAAACAGCGGTTGCTATGTTCCCAGGAGCGAGAATAAAAGCCGTTGTCGGGGGCTTTCATCTAGTGGGGTTACCATTATTGAATAGTATTGGTGGCACAAAGCAAGACATTAGAGATCTTGGATTGACGTTGTCTCAATACCCCATTGATAAACTGTATACAGGGCACTGCACAGGCAAGAAAGCTTATGGCCTGTTGAAAGAAGTATTAGGCGAGCGTTTGGAAGCAATGCCGACAGGTCGGCGTATTCATGTGTAGCGTTGGTCAAACCTTAGCTGTACGTTTGTCACTTGGTAAGAATTAAGGAGTTTTAAGTGAGTCAGGAAGTAAGAGTAGGTGTCGCTGCGGTTATTCTACGTGAAGGACGAGTACTACTTGGAGAACGAATTGGTTCTCATGGGGCTCATACGTGGGCAACGCCGGGCGGACACCTTGAGTGGGGTGAAAGTATCGAAGAGTGTGCCAAACGCGAAACACTCGAAGAGACTGGTTTAGTTGTTAGTGCATTTGAGAAGCTTTCTTTTACCAATGATATTTTTGAGAAAGAGAACAAGCACTATATAACGCTGTTTGTTGTTGCTTCTGACGCTAGCGGCGAACCAGAGATAACAGAACCTGATAAATGTAAGCAGTGGAAATGGTTTAAGCTCGATGAGTTACCTGAGCCATTGTTTCTTCCTCTGACGAATCTGTTGAGCGATCCGGTCATCCTTGGGAAGCTAGCTTAGTAAAACAGATTCTCCTCATATATTTAATTGAATGACTAAAGGATCAATGATGACATTACGAGTAGTTCCAGAGCTTTATTGTTTCGATATTAATGTGAGCCAATCCTTCTTTGTCGATGTGTTGGGATTTGAAGTGAAATACGAGCGCCCAGATGAAGAGTTTGTTTATCTAACGCTTGATGGTGTTGATGTGATGCTTGAAGGGATTGCGGGCAAAAGTCGAAAATGGCTTTCAGGTGACCTGGAATTTCCTTTAGGGCGTGGCGTTAACTTTCAATGGGATGTTATCGATATCGAACCACTTTATCAGAGAGTTAACGAAAGCGCCGCTGATTCTATTTACTTAGCGTTAGAGTCGAAGTCTTATCAATGTGGGGGTTCGATCGCGACTCAGAAGCAGTTCATCGTTCAAACTCCTGACGGTTATCTCTTTAGGTTCTGCCAAGATATTCGTTAACACATAAGTATTATTAGCTACTCATTTATTACGAGAAACACGGCTAACTAAGTACCCGTATAAACAAGGAGAGTAGAGTGGTCAACATTCGGGAAATGGCAATTTCAGACTACGACTCAGTGATCGCGTTGTGGTGCCAGACAGAAGGCATGAGTATTCGCGATGCCGATTCGAAAGAAAGCATTGCGAGCTATTTAGATCGTAACCCTGGCCTGAGTTTTGTGGCTGAAAGTAACAACGAGATCATTGGCGCTGTGTTAGTAGGAACGGATGGACGTCGTGGGTATTTACAACATTTAGCTGTCTCGGCCAACTTTAGAGGACAAAAGTTAGGTTGTAAGCTTGTCGCAGAGGCGGTCAACGCACTTGCAGGGTTAGGCATCCCGAAGACCCACTTGTTTGTCTATAACGACAACATCAACGCTCAACAGTTTTACGAAAAATTGGGCTGGTTTCCTCGAGATGAAGTTCGAATGTACTCGTTTAATAGCTCGGATAATAGTAACGTTTAGCCTTAAAGGTTAGTGTTGGCTGAGCGTTAATTTGTAACAGGTTCGCACGCATCTTCCCAATATCAAAACAATCCTTGGAGTATTTAGAAATGTTGTTTTTTAGTCTGTCTAAACCATTGATTCAAGGCTCCGAGTTATGTTCTGAGCTGCTCAATTTCTTAACAGAGCATAAGAGTGATTTTGAAGAAAAGTTAATCCCTGATCTGTCATACATCAATGATATGGCGCACGTGGTGAACGGAATTAACATCAAAGGCGTTCTACACATCAATGCGAATCAATACCGACTTCAATACTCGTTTGATTGGGAGCTGTTTCTAGGTTGTTCAGATAGGAACGAAACTGGTGTAGAGAATGGAAGTGTTCTATTCACGCTTGAGGACGATAACGTTCTTAATATCAACTTCCCAATCTACGGTTCTCGAGATACTAGCGATGAGCTCTAGTCGGTTTTTCGTGCGTGTTATACAGAAGGAACAACAATGATAACTATTGAAAGGCTTCAAGAATCACATGTGGCGTTAGTTCAGGCCATCCAACTCGCCGATGAACAGGTTAAGTTCGCTGGTACAGCTGCAGAGTTTTTATTAGACGGCAGTGAAACGACGCACTTGCACGTGATTAAGTCTGATAACGAAGTTGTTGGTTTCTTTAAGCTGGATATCGCTTACGCAGAGCACTACGAATTCTGCCCTGAAGGAAGTATTGGCTTAAGAGCTTTTGTGCTTGATAAAAACCAGCAAGGTAAAGGTTTAGGAAGGGGCACGGTCAAAGCTTTGTTTCCATATTTAAAAGCGAATTACTCAGCGTATGAGTTGATTTACTTAACCGTGAATTGCAAAAATCCCGCAGCATTCAACTGTTATAAGAAAGGCAGCTTCGAAGATACCAATGAACAGTATTTAGGTGGCGCAGCAGGCCCGCAATTTATTATGCGCGGTCAAATCGTTTAGTCACATAAATAGGTTAATTGTCGAACGACAAACGATCTAGGGAGGGATCATGTCAATTACATCAGGAATAGCTCTATTTGTTGCGATGTTACTATCTGCAGCCATACCGGGACCCAGCGTTCTCGCAGTTCTGTCGAGGTCTCTAAGCTTTGGTTGGAAACAAGGCTTGTTAGTGGTGCTTGGCGTACTAATCGCGGATTACATTTTTATATTCTTAGCTTTGTCTGGTTTATCAGCTTTAGCTAGCGCAATGGGTGAATTTGCTAAGGTAATTAAATATGTAGGCGTTACCTATTTGTTTTGGTTGGCTTACACAACATGGACGTCAGATGTTAGTGAATCATCGAGTACATCTTCGGAGCAAGGAACGAAAGCCTCAAGCGTGACTATCGGCTTATTGATGACAGTTTCAAACCCAAAGGCGATTTTGTTTTACATGGGTTTCTTTCCCGCATTCATAGACCTAAAAACATTTACCACAACAGATGTGATGATGATTTTGGTGATTTCAACTGTAGCTGTAGGTGGAGTATTGAGTCTCTATGCTTGCACTGCCTCTAAAGCTCGTTTTGTATTTCAAGGGCGCTCAGCAAAGATGCTATTGAACAGATTATCAGGTGGCTTTTTGGCGACTTGCGGTGCTTTGCTAGCAACTAAAACATGAGTACTTTTTGGAATGGTTTAGCCATAACACCAAACTAAGCGTGAACACCTAGTGTCTTTGCTTGCTTCATGGCATCATTCCACGCAGCTAAAACCCCAACAAGGTATGTTATGAAACAGAATATTGTCCACATTGCACTCGTGGTAAAAGACTACGATGAAGCGCTTGATTTCTATGTAAACAAGCTTAAGTTTGATCTCATCGAAGACACGTATCTACCAGAAGAAGATAAACGCTGGGTTGTTGTTGCTCCACCAAATTCAACAGGTGTGAGCCTGTTACTTGCTAGAGCTTCCAAGCCAGAGCAATACGATTTCATCGGCAACCAAACTGGCGGACGCGTATTCCTATTCTTAAACACCGATGATTTCTGGCGTGATTACGAGCGCATGACGTCTTTGGGCATTAACTTTGTCCGAGAGCCTAAAGAGCAAGGCTACGGTACCGTTGCTGTGTTTGAAGATCTTTACGGTAACTTGTGGGATCTCCTTCAGTTAAACCCTGAACACCCTATGGCTAACAGGTAGATAAGCTAAGGCTCATTCGTGTGTTGCTCAAGCTCAATTAAAGGAAGCTCATCGTGGAAGAAATCAAAGGCATTCTGAAATTCATGGTCGAAATTGAACAATTAAAGGATGTTCATCGACAGACAAAACCAGTTGGATTGGATCGATATGAAAACTCCGCTGAGCACAGTTGGCACGTCTGTTTGAGCGCTCTTATGTTGAAAGACTATGCCAATGAACAAATCGATATTACGCGAGTGATGAAGATGTTACTGATACATGACCTTGGGGAAATCGATGCAGGAGACACCATCATTTATGCCAGTGAAACCGAAGAAAACAAACTCAAAGAGAGAGACTGTGTTGAGCGCTTGCTGAAATCATTGCCAAGCCATTTAAGAACCGAGTATTTGGATTTATGGCTTGAGTTCGAAGCGGGTGAGTCACCGGAAGCCAGATTTGGTAAGGCGATCGATAGAGTGCCACCTTTGCTTCATAACATCCATGGTGATGGTCACAGCTGGAAGAAGCACAACATATCCAAAGACAAAGTACTGACCTTTAATGGCGAGCGTATCTCTAAAGGCAGTCGTGCTCTATGGAAAGAACTAGAAGTGCAACTTGAAGGTGCTGCGGACAAAGGGCTATTAAAGTAAAAGTTAGCTATCTTGCCAAGTAATGGCAAACAAGTTTCACCTAACAACGTTTAAATTAAACCCGGGAATTCATAGTGTTACTTCAGAGTAGCAAGCCCATTGTTGAAGGAATAAGAACCACATGAAAACCACTGCTTTAGCTGTATTGTTACTTGGCGTTTCCGGTTGTGTATTTGCAACCGATAACAATATTGAAGCTATCGATTACCAAGTGTCGATCACTGTCGAGGATTCTGAATCAAAACTCAACTTCCCAACCTTTAAGTTCGACTCTTTCGGACAGGAAGTCTCATCTCAAACTGAAGAATGCGTTTATTCGGGTGTTCTTTCTAAGCATGAAGCTAACGCTATTCTACTGGAAGCCAAAATGTCATGCGATTATGAAAATGGAGAGTCTAGCGGACAGATGCCTGTTTTTATTCTTGATAAAGAGGGTGGGGAAGCAAGTATCGAGCTCGGAGAAGATGAAGCAAACCTGTGGAAATACACGGTTCTAATTAAAGCGCTTAACTAAATTTCAAACGATACACGGTTACTCTTTTTGTTCTGCGCAATGCCAATAAAAGTAGATACATGGCACATGGTATTATCTCGTGTCTCATTTCTTTCTAATAAAACTCTAAAGGACAACAATGAGTTCGAGAACCGAGTGATAAGTTGTTAGTATTCGTCAACTTTATAAATGCTAGATGGCTTATATAAATGCTTAATAATAAATATATTAAACACCCTTATCACTGTGAGCAGTGCAACGCACTTACCCCGCACCTTGCTGTTAACGCTTCCGATGCTCAATCTAAAGCGGAAGCGGAATCTGAAAAGAAACAATGGAAACTAGGCGTGTTGATGGAGTACCTGATGACGTTATTGTTTAAAGGTGACCATAATGTTCCCGGTTTTTATGTCGACAGTGATTACGAATACCAGTGTGAAAAGTGTGGGACTAAGTCGTGGCACTGATCATGTGTTTAGCTTTTGAAACAATTCCTATCTCAACTGCTGATAATAAGACGCATTAGAAAAGTGATCCTCTCTGCAAATTGAGAATGGAAACGTGTCTATACTGACATGGGTTACGTCGCTGATTTTAGAAGTGGCGCTACGAATGTAAGTTTGATTAGGTTAAATCTCAGAGGTGACGATGAAAAAATTACTACCACTATGCGCCATTTTACTCTCGGCATCATTTTCAGCTACGGCTTCTGATGGTTTGATTAAATATCAAAGTAATTACTCAGTGAAAGAGACCGCTGACCGCTTTGAAGAAATCGCCAAAAGCAAAGGATTGACCTTGTTTGCGAGAATCGACCATCAGAAAAACGCGAGTAAGGTCGATCTTGAATTGAGACCAACCGAAGTCATCATCTTTGGTAACCCGAAAGTAGGGACACCATTAATGCAATGTGCTCAAGAAGTCGCGATAGATTTACCGCAGAAGGTGTTAGTCACGGAAGATTCCAATAAGAAAGTATGGTTGTCTTACAACGATCCTAATTACTTGGTAGAGCGTCACGCGATCAATGGCTGTGACAAAGTGATTCAAAAAATATCGGGTGTACTAAGTAAGTTGTCAGAAGCGACAGTGGCTAAAGCGAAATAACCCAATAGTTCACCAGCATGTTGGTTGATTTATCATGGTTGAGCAAAAGCTAATGTTCTCTAAAAGCTAATATATTTCCAAATGAGCAACTCTGGACATAAAAAAAACGGGCAGATCGTGGTGATCTGCCCGTTTTAATCAATCATCTTAATCACACTATGAGTAGCATGAATCAGAAGTGCTTATGCACAACATTTCTTGTATTTCTTACCGCTACCGCAAGAACATGGATCGTTACGGTTAGGTGTTTTTTCGAACGTCATTGTTTTTGGCTTGTTTAGCAACGTGTCGAACTCAAGTGTGTTTTCTTCTTTCTCTGCATCCACAGATACAGTCACGAAGATTGAATGTTCAGCAGCGATTGCTTCAACTTCAGTTTTGCGAGCGTCAGTTTGAACCGTTACATTGACTGGTGACTCTTCAGTACCCACTTTAACATCGCGGTTTACGTTGTAGCCTGCAAGAACGTGATTTTGTCTTGTTTCAATACGGCCTTTGAAAAATAGTTTCGACATTGGGTACTCATTAAAATTTTGGATGACGCTCTTCCAATGCTGGATAGCGTTATAGAGCGGGGGATTATACTGATATATTGCAATTGATAAAGAGGTTATGTGAGCAAAGGCTGTTTGGTTTTTGTTTGCTAGTAACGGTTTGTTCTCTAGCTTTGCTCCTATTAGACAAATTTCGAAATTCAAGACAATAAGATTTCCCTCAATAGGGTTTCAAGTGATAAATTGAAATCGTCAATTTAAACAACGAGATACACCATGAAGTTAGATGCCATCCTGTGGGATTACGATGGAACCTTAGTCAACTCCGTTCCAAAGAATATCGCAATCACCAAAGACATTATCTCTTTAGTTGCGCCACACTTGTCAGGCGACAACTTACCTAAATATTTGCTTAGCGAAGCGCTTTATCGTGAAGCTAACCACGGTGCTAAAAACTGGCAAGCCTTGTATGTTGACTATTATGGGATGTCTCATGATGAAATGTTGATCGCTGGTGGTATGTGGGCAGAGCATCAAGAGCAAAATCAAACTCCCGTAGCCTTGTTTGAGGGAATGGAAACCGTGATCAGTCAGTTCGCGCACCTTCCTCATGGGATTTGCTCGCAAAACTCTCAATTGAATATTCGAACGGTACTCGATAGCTACGGTATCGGTGAGTTGTTTAAGTCAGTAGTTGGCTATGACGATGTATCGAATGGTAATCAAAAACCGCATCCGTTTGGCGGCATGAAGTGTGTTGAGAACATATTTGGCGCCGATCAGTCTAACGAGCTTTGTTTGATGTACATCGGTGACCATGAAGCGGACACACAGTTTGCTCGCAATATTGAAGCAGCATTGGGTAACAACGCAAAAGTGATTGCGGTGGCTGCCGGTTATAGCCGATCGAAACCTGAAAATTGGCAAACCAAGCCCGATTATATTGCTAACCATGTCGATGATCTTTTAACGATCATCGGTAAGTATACATAGAGGTATATAGTTTAAGCATGCTTAAAGCGATGTCTTCACGTCCATAAATAGCTATGTATGAAAATTCGTTATAACTGAACGATTTTAAGGAAGAATAATGACACCAAAACAAGTGGTATTAGGACTTTGGGATGCAATGCGCAGTAATGATTTTGCAAAGGCGAGTGAATGGCTAGCCACAGATTTTGAAGGCTATTGGCCGCAGTCGTCTGAATTGACGGTAGGGCGGGACAACTTCACAGCAATCAATGCTGAATACCCAGCCAATGGTGTTTGGGAGTTCACGCTCAATTCAATTGTCTGTGAAGGTGATACGGTAGTAACGGACGTTTCGGTTACAGACAGTGTATTGAAAGACCGAGTGATCACCTTTCACACGGTTGTTGATGGCTTAATTCAAAAGCAAACTGAGTTTTGGCCAGACCCATTCGAAGCGCCGGCTTGGCGATCGCAGTGGATTCAGGTTGTATCGAACAATTAGTTTGTGTCGATACGATCAGTTTGTAACGAAAAACCAGGTCGTATCGAATAATCAGGTTATAACAAACAAGTGGCATTAGGAGGTTTCATTGAACAAGGTAGTGATTGTAACAGGCGGGAGCCGAGGCATTGGCGCGGCGACATCTAAATTGTTGGCCAGTAAAGGCTATGCTGTATGTGTTAACTTCATACACAATGAGTCTCGAGCTGAAGATCTAGTGAACGAGATTCGTGAACAAGGCGGAACCGCCATAAGCGTGCGTGCGGATGTGTCTGTTGAATCGGACGTGAAATCCTTATTCGAGATTGCTCGTAACAAGCTAGGTCCAGTGACTCACTTGGTCAATAATGCCGGGATTCTATTTACTCAGTCACCTTTGGTTGACATCGAATTGGATCGCTTTGAAAAGGTGATGAAATCGAACGTATCAAGCTGCTTCCTTTGCAGTAAAGCCTTTATCAAACAAGCTGACGGTGCGGGTTCGATTGTGAATGTATCGTCTGCGGCTTCGCGAACGGGCGCACCGTTTGAGTACGTGGATTACGCAGCATCGAAAGGTGCGATGGATTCACTCACTAAAGGCTTATCGCTTGAATTGGCTTCACGTAATATCCGAGTGAATGGCGTAAGGCCAGGTTGTATTTATACTGAGATGCACGCAGATGGCGGAGAGCCTGATCGCGTAGACAGACTCGCTTCGCAGCTACCGTTACAACGAGGCGGCACACCAGAAGAGGTGGCTAACTCTATCGCATGGTTATTATCAGACGAAGCTTCGTATGTAACCGGTTCGTTTATTGATATTGCAGGCGGTCGTTAGGGCACGTTGGCATTTACACTAAGATAAACCTGTTAAAACCATAAACACGCAACAAAAGTACCTAATTAAAAGAACGAAACTAAGAGTACAAACATGAAAAACTATTTTGAGAGCCCGTTTGTCGGAAAGTCACTGAAAGAACAAGTGACCAACCCAAACATCATCGTGGGCGAACATAGCTACTATTCAGGTTATTACCACAATCACAGCTTTGATGATTGTGCACGTTATCTGCTGCCTGATAGAACAGACATCGACAAGTTGATCATCGGCAGTTATTGCTCGATTGGTTCAGGTGCCGTATTTATGATGGCGGGCAACCAAGGCCACCAAAATCAGTGGGTCAGCACTTTCCCGTTTTTCTATCAAGACGACGAGAAGTTTGAAGGTGCGATCGACGGCTTTGAACGCTCTGGCGATACTGTGATTGGTAATGATGTGTGGATCGGTACAGAAGCGATGATCATGAGTGGTGTTAAGGTTGGTGACGGGGCGATTATCGCGAGTAGAGCGGTTGTGACGAAAGATGTAGCGCCATACTCGATTGTCGGTTCAAACCCTGCACGTCATATCCGTTATCGATTCGATGACACTGAGATTGCTCAGTTGTTAGAAATGAAATGGTGGGAGTGGAGCGAAGAACAGATCAAAGGCGCGATGTCGTTGATGTGCTCTTCAGATATCAACGGGCTTTATCATTATTGGAAAGCGATCAAGTAATCGCAGTCCCCGATATAGCCACGCGTGACAATGTAGCCCCTCATGGTGTTTATACAAGAATGCTCAAACAAGTGAAAATTTACTGAATTGAATCTATATATGACAAGACATCTAACGCGTCTTGCTTTGTGATAACACCTTTCCACGCTGGCATACCTTGTTCTACGTTACCTTCTAAAATGTCATCTGCCAAAGAACTTGGACTGGTAAAAAAGCCGCCTAGTTTATTAGCGATATTGGCGGGCTTGTGTGGCAATGAAGCGGCAGTGGGGCTATCACCGTGTCCTTTGTCGCCATGACACACCTGACAAAGCTGCGTGTATTTGGCTTTACCATTGGCAAAGTGCCTCGCATCGATTTCTGAGGCGGCACTCGCATTAAACGTCATCATTGAAGCGACTAAACCTAAAAAAGCTAACACGTGTAAATGGTTCATGGTTTTCATTGTTTTGTTCTCGATTATTATTTAACAATGAAAGAATAAGCAGGCGTGAGTAGAAGAAACGTGAATGGGTTAAGCTGGATTAAGCTAAGTTTAGAAGTAGGTTTAGAAGCAAGTTTAGTTTCGGACGAGCATCAATGTGATTTGGGTAAATGATTGATTATATGCATATTGCATAGTATGGCGTGTCGCATTAGCGTGGTGGATGAATTGGAGGGGTATTATGATTAGTTGCAACGATTACGATTATATTGAGATTGTGTGTATGCACCGATACCCAATCAAATTAACGCTGAAGTCTGGCGAGCAGATTGAATGTGTCGGATTAGATACTCAACGCAATGATAGCCGTGAAGAGTGCATTAAGGTCAGTATTCAAGGTATAGAACAACTTGTCGTACTCACTGATCTTTCCACACTAGAAGTCTGTGTCAACAATCCTCATTTTCAGCAAATTTCATTCAAAACGTCATAGGCTTTCAAATGAATAACACCATAGAACAATGCTATTGCACCGCGTGCAGAGAAGACACACAACACGTTGTTGTGTTGGTCAGAAAGACCAGTGCGTTTGCAGACAAACCTAACCAAAAGCGAAGCGAGTTTTGGGCAGGCATGATAAAAGGTTGGTTCCTTGGCCCGTTTATCGCGTCAATGGATGAGTTTTCTCGTCATCTTGTCTGTGAAAAGTGTGGCCACAAAGAGATACAAGATTAGTTAAGATTTTACATAGTTAAAACGTCGATTGGCTTAGGAATAAAACGAATGAAAGTAGAAACGATTGAAGCCGTAAAGGCGTACGGGTTTTCAGTAAGAACCACTAATACCGATGAGATTGATCCAACAAAAGCAAAGATAGGTCAATTATGGCAAGGTTTTTTCGATCAAGCTTTTCCTAAGCTGACACCAGATTCAAAAGTGTATGGTGTCTACACCAATTACCAATCGGATTTTACTGGTGAGTTTGATGTTATTGCATGTACCAATGCACTTACCGATAACAATTTAGATGCGCTTGTAGAAACCGAAATACAAGCAGGCAAATACTTAACGTTTTCTGCTGAAGGTGAACTTCCTCAAGCGGTCATCGATTTATGGGGCGAAGTGTGGGCGTACTTCAACGCAGCAGATTGCCCACATGTTCGAACTTACACGACAGACTTTGAATTTTACAAAGGCGAAACTGAAGTCGAGATTTCGATAGCGATTCAATAAGCTTTGGGTTGTCGTTAGTGATAGTCAAATTGAGTCATTAGTAAAAGAGTCGCTCTGTATGAGCGGCTCTTTTTATTGGGGTATACCGCCTAAATAAATTGCGGTACACCGCTTTAACAAATTGTGGTGTACCGTGTTAACAAAGGTCAGCTACATCATTCTCATGAAGTAAGGAATAATCAGTGCGTTCGCTAAATCAATGAAGAACGCGCATACCAATGGCACGATGATGAAGGCTTGTGCTGAATGCCCATACTTCTGACTTACTGCCGACATGTTCGCCATGGCTGTCGGTGTTGAACCTAACGAAATCCCTCCGAACCCAGCACATACAACAGCCGCATCATAGGTCTTACCCATTGATGGGAACACGATGAAGATATTGATTATCACGGCCAGTAGCAGCTGCATTGCCAATATCGCGAAGATAGGACCCGCCAAGTCAATGAGCGTCCAAAGCTGCATGCTCATTAATGACATCGCCAAAAATGTACCCAGAGAGATTTCAGCAATTAAGTCGATAGCGGGCGAGCGTGTCGGCCATTTTGCGCCCGAGATTCTTGGGTAGGAGTCTGGCATTACGTTGGTGATCACGATACCCGCAAACAAACACGATACGAACAGTGGAAGTTGTAATCCTGTTTGACTGATCAATTCATTAAGCAACGCGCCGACAATGACACAAATATGGATCGCTAATACGGCGTCCAAAAATTGAAATGATGTGAGAGCTTGTTGTTGCTTTTTGGCCTTTGAATCGATTGAGCCTGATTGCTCATCGGTAGGTTTGAGGTTATGACGCTTGATGAGAAACTTTGCAATAGGACCGCCCATAAGGCTGGCTAAAATCAGCCCGAACGTTGCACTGGCGATACCAATTTCCATTGCGCTTTCTAGGCCGAATTCTTCTGCAACCTTGGGTGCCCAAGCAATCGCGGTACCATGTCCGCCAATCAGTGAAATACTTCCGCTGAGCAGGCCAAAGACAGGCTCTAGGCCAAACATTGATGCGACAGAAATACCGACGATGTTCTGCATGATCATGAAGAAGATAGTGATTGCTAGCAAAATCACCAAGGGCTTTCCGCCTTTGAACAGGTCTTTCAAACTTGAGTTAATCCCAATCGTGGTAAAGAAGTAGACCAATAATACATCGCGGGCAAACAGATCAAACTGCACTTCGATTGAGGTCGTCGCGTATAAAACCGCGAACAGAAGCGATGCCAAAATCCCACCAGAGACAGGTTCAGGGATGCTGAACTCTTTCAAAAAACCGATGACTTGATTCAGCCTTCGTCCGACAAATAGAACCACGATCCCCATGGTCACTGCAAAGAATGACCCGAGATGTAAGATGTTGTTTTCAAATTCCATAGTGATCCTTGTAAAGGTGAAGTTATGACGTAACTTTAGTTGCCAAATTGCGCTTTAATAAGCAACTAGATTAGCATTATTTGTTGCGTTCAAATGATAAGAAGTTTCGGAATTCCGGATCGGCAACAAGTTGTTTGTTACCTTCTTCAATCAATAGGTCGACGTTTTCTTTGTCTATCATAAAGTCCGTCGGAATTTGATTGAGCAAATATCGCTTTGCGCTGTTGTCTGATTTATTCAAGCTGATCTCAATGAAGTAGGGTGAAACCTTACGACCTTGATAAGAGGCCAGTTCTTGCCAAGATTGCAACTCGTCAACGATCAAATCTTTTGTTGTATCGTTGTAGCGATGCAACTGTATATCGGTGATGACATCCACCGTTTGTTTCATGGAAGGTGCTTCAATCGACTCTCCAATGCCAGATTCTGGCGTCGTCGATGCATCAACCGAAATGATGACAATAGGGCGCGCGTGTTGGTTATCGTACAAGTTTTTCAACTCTTCGTTGTCGTTGTAACGCAAGTATTCAGACATCTCATATACCGATAGCAAACCGAGGTTGTCAGTAATCCCGCCATCCACAAGGTGGAGATAACTCACATCATCCTTATTGCTATAGGACTCTAGCGATTTGATCAGATTTCGGTTGCGGTAACTTGTGGCCTCAAACGAGGGTTGTAAATGCTCTGATTTATCACAGTCATTTTTGTTTTCTAGTACCACAGGTGTGAAAACGAAAGGCACAGCAGAAGAAGCCGTCACCGAACTGGACACTGAATAGCTGTTCAAGTCTGAACATATGAGGTCAAAATACTCTTGTGTGAATGAAAAACGCGAACCCGTTGAAATGTCGGTCGCGTTAATAACAATGTAGGGTGCATCTTCTCGGTGCATGTCGGCAAATGTACTTTCACCGAAGATGTTGGCTTTGTAATAGTCGGTGGCTTTGTCTGTTCTGGTGGCGTACGAGAACCAATAAGTCGGAGATAAAAGGATGGAGAACAGATCTTTTGAGACTTCGTGATAAAGGAACGTTTCTTCGTAATCTTCGAATATCTGGTCACCATACAAACCATAATACGCGGCGGTAAAGCTGCCACCGGATACCGAACTGATCATATCAACTTCTTCTAACAGATTGACCGTTTCACCATTTACTTGGATGTTGGTGTCGCGCAATGCTTGCAACACACCATATGAGAGCGCAGCCGCTCGTGTGCCGCCACCAGAAAAAGAGAGGATCAACGTAACTTTGCTATTGGGTTTATTGAAGCTTTTCGCCGTGTAGGTTTGATTCTGCTGCGCAGCAGATGGGCTTGTGTTGGTTGCTTTGTTTTTCGCGCTACAGCCTGAAAGGGCAAGCGAGAAGGCCACTAACAGTGAAACTTTCGCGAACCCTTTAAAATCGGGGTTAGGTGTGTTGAATGTGTTTACTTTGTTTTTTGGCATAGCGCATTTCAAACTAACGTTGTGATTGAGTGAAATGCGATTTTCGTTGATATCTAATATGCCATCAATAGCATCGCTTGCGATTCAGTGTCACGATTTTCATAACAATAGAGAGCTGTCTATGCTTATTTAGAACTGTTTTCAGTCATCTTCGGCAATCTTCAGCAATATGGAGTTATCTCCAGCAATTCATAGCGACTTAATGCTACCCAAAAACACAATCTTGCTTGGTTTCATTCCACAAAGGGTATTGCTTCATGACTTGGGTGTAGAGCTTACTGTCGAGGTGCGCTCTTAACCAACGTCCTACGTTCTGATATTCAGATTGCACAAACCACTTCTTCTCGACTCTTACGAACTGGCTAACAAACGGCATCACAGCAAAGTCGGCGAGGCTTGGCGTTTCTCCAAAGAAATAAGGCTGATTGGTGAGTAATGCCTCTAACTTGCTGATGAATCCTTCACAGGCTTGTCTGCGTTGTTCACTATCGATGTTTCGGTAACGCACTGAAGCGCGGTATTTCTCTAAGTGACCAATGAATTCTTCATCGTTGGTTTCGATGAGTTGTTGGACTTGCTCGCTAAGTATTGGATTGCTTAAGCGCAGAAGATCTTGAGGATCGTTTTGTTGAAGCGCCCAGTTCATCACATCTAAGCTCTGTTCTATGATTTGACCATCAGGCAATACCAATACTGGAACAGTGCCTTTTGGCGAACTGGCCAATAGTTCGCTAGGCTTATCTTTGGTAACAATTTCTCGAAGTAACACTTTCTGCTGTGATAGTGCGATGCCCATCCTTCCTCGCATAGCGTAAGGGCAGCGTCTTAAAGAATAAAGGATAGGTAAATCGAATTCGTTTGGCATTATTGAGGTCATTTAGTTTGGAAAGTGTTGTTAGGTGGTAAAGAGATCGTGTTGTAGGTAGAATACGCGCCTTAAAAATTATAAGTAAGTGAGCGACTTCAAAAATGAGCAGAAAGATTGAGTTATTAGCCCCAGGTGGCGATGTCGAGGCGATTAAAGCCGCTATCGTGGCCGGTGCCAATGCGGTTTATTGTGGTTTAGACACCTTCAACGCTCGTAACAGAGCCTCTAACCTTTCGTTAGATGAGTTGAATGGTGTGATTCGCCTTGCTCATGAATATGGCTGTGAAGTGTTTCTAACTCTTAACGTTGTGCTGCTGGAGCATGAAATTAAGACTATCACTAAATTGCTGAACCAACTGGTGAACACCAAACTAGACGGCATCATCGTTCAAGATCTTGGTTTGTTTGATTTGGTGAAAAAGCATTTCCCATCGTTAGATGTTCACGCATCGACTCAGTTAACGACACACAACGAAGGCCAGATTAAGTTCTTGTCTAAAATTGGCGCAACACGCGTTAACTTGTCTCGTGAATTGAACCTGCCAGAAATCAAAATGCTGACGGAAGTAGCACACGACCACGATGTTCTAACCGAAGTGTTTGTACACGGTGCTTTGTGTATCGCATTCTCTGGCCAATGTTACTCAAGCTCAGTAAGTGTGGGTAACTCAGGTAACCGTGGCCGTTGTAGCCAAGCATGTCGTGATGAATACGAAATCACTGATGCAGGAAACAAGTTTCCACTGAACCTGAAAGATAATTCAGCGTACTACGACCTACCTGAATTGGTTGACGCGAAAGTCGACTCATTGAAAGTTGAAGGCCGTATCAAAGGCGCACATTACGTATACACAGTCGTTGATACGTGGCGCAAACAGATTGATAGCTTTGTAGAAAGTGGTTTGTTGATCGAAGACGATTCAAACCTGCACAAAGTATTCAACCGTGATTTCACCAACTCTTTCCTTAAGGGCAACCTAACGAAAGACATGTTCATTGATAATCCTCGTGACAACAGCATGAACTACGCCGTTGATAAAGCGACGAAAGAGAACAATGAAATCTCAGTGGTACAAATTCAAGAAGTGACCAGCGATCTTTATGAAGCGAAAAATGCCCTAGGCAGTGAAATGCGCGACAAGATCGAGTTCCTTGATATTCGTAAAACACCGGTGTCATTGTCGTTTAGCGCTAAGGTGGGTCAACCATTTACGGTGACAGTGAACACACCAAAAGAAAACTTTACGCTTCAATCTCAATCGTTATTGGCAACAGCTAAAGAGACTGCGATTACTCAGGCGTTACTTGAAAAGCGTTTCAAATCAGTGAAGAGTGCTGTTCATACGCTTGAAAACTGTAACTACGACAACCTAGATGAAGGTCTGATTCTTCCTTTGAAAGAAGTGTCGGTCTTAAAAGACGAAATCGATTTCATCTTAAACGGTTCTGTGAAAGTGATTAAGCACGTTGAAGTGCCAGCACTGCCTCAGCAACCGAAGGTGAACGAGAAGCCAACTATGTCGATGCTTATCGCGGATGTGGAAGATTTGCACCTGTGTGACGTAACTGACGCGGATGTTTACTTCAAACTGCCTGAAAGCTTCAAGAAGCGTTGTAACAAGTACATCGATATCTTGGCAGCAAACCCACGTTTGATTCCTTGGTTCCCTGCCGTATTGATCGGCAAAGATTACGACGAAGCAGTTCGTATCCTTGAAGAGATCAAGCCAGCTCGCATCGTGACCAACAACACGGGTATTGCTTACAAAGCTTACGAGATGGGAATTGAGTGGGTTGCAGGCCCGTTCATGAACACCACAAACTCTCACGCACTGGTTACGCTGAAAGAAGAGCTGAACTGTGCTGGTGCTTTCATTTCGAACGAGATCAACAAAGGTCAGATTCGTCATATTCGCCGCCCAGAGAACTTCAAACTGTTCTACAGCATCTACCACCCAATCTTGATGATGACCAGCCGCCAGTGTTTCTTCCAAAGAACCGTGGGTTGTAACAAGCCAAGCATTGAAGCCGGTTGTATGTTGAAGTGTGAGAAAGCGACCACGATTACCAACGTGAAAGGCATCTCTTTCGCGGTTGATAAACAGAAGGGTGGCTACCCAAGCATTTACAACCACGAGCAGTTCTTAAACCATGACGTTGTAACGGATTTCTCTGGTCTGTTCGATGAGTTCTTCATTGACCTAACCAACATCGGCGCGGGTTCGAAAGAAGTACAAGACAAAGTAGAGTTGATCAAACACTTCCAAGGTTTGATTGACGGCGTTGATGGTTCACAACAGAACCTAGAGCAGCTAGTCGAAGTTCGTACTAACGCTCAATACGTGCAAGGTCTATAGGGTTCAAGGCTTATAACACTAAAGGTCTATAAGGCTTAACCGCTTGTAAGCACTGTGAAGTAATAAACAAAAGGCCACTCAATCGAGTTAATGCCGATCGTTTAAGAAGACTTGAACGATCTTGCAGTTAGCAGATAATCCC
>NZ_JBFSUD010000080.1:0-19870 GCF_041467175.1 Vibrio sp. 10N.247.310.24 | reverse complement strand
GCTGATCAGATCGTAGGTTCTTGATTTAGTTCCATTGAATTACGCAACAAAGCCATATAAAGGATTAACGAGTGGTTAAAACTGAATTACGCAACAAAGTCGTCTGCTGTCAATAAATTATAATTTTGGATTGTTAACTTTAGCTAACAAGACCTGTTTACGACAGAAATGTATTCCCTTCGTTGTGAGTGATGGCGGGTAATAAGGATAAAACTAAGTGGTATCTAGGACTTTTTTTTTATTTGTTTGTTGTTAAATTATTGATTTTATTGATTTGTGTAAAAGTGATGCAATCGAGTTCATCCTTTATTTATAAAGATATTTCATTAGAATATAGATAGTTAGCAAGAACGGATGGGAAGCATGTTGCATATCGAGGGTTCAGCGCATTATATGATGAGGTCAGTTATGTTTTTGAGAAGCATGATTGCTTGATTTACTTTGGCGAACTGCCAAAGCAACGATTGCCCTTTTCTAAATGGTGCCAGTAAACGATGTATTTCATAAGTAGATAGTCGCGACCGTGCAAAAAGGCTATGCGTGCTCCATACGAAGGGGGGTCTCTGTATTGATGATACTAATTGCAGTGGTCAAATTGCTCCAGCCCTTGATAGATAACAACGGATAACCATAGCGAGTATAGCGAAATACCCCTTATTACTGGATTAAACCGCTTTGATGCCATGGGTAACCATAACTTTGTCACTGACAATTTAGATGAATACTTGTCTCCTATGAAAAAGAACTCTTATTGCTTAATATTCCTTGCATTGATGCTAAGCGGTTGTGCAACCAAAAACCCAGTGTCAAATGGGTTTTCTAATCATCTTCAAGGAGCACTATTTGGTTGGATAACGTTTGATAATTACACCGCTCCAGTGAGTACATTTCTAAGCGTCGATGTGTGTCAGGTTTTAGATAGTCAGTGTTTTACTGTTTTACAACAAGAGTATCAAGGGGTTCAGTTACCCGTTCAATACTCGTTTGTTATTGCTCCGATTCAAGCTGGAAATGGCGAGATGAAAGTGCGCGCTATATTGCGTTATCAAGGTGAGATTATCGCAAAAAAGGAAGAGCGATATATCTTTACGCAAGGCAGTGTATATACCAACTTAAACCTAGAGGCTTATAATAATTACTAGGAAGTAATATTTTCCTTTATTATTATGCTTAATGCGTTGGAGGATATCCTAGTTCTAGGTATATTTAAAATAAGGTCATTGGGTTTTTTATTATGTAAGCATCAGTTCCTTTGAATATATATGGCTATCCCCAGGTGCTTTAATAAAGCATGTCGCACTTATTGGTTGGAATGTAAATCAAGCGAACTTTAAAAATACCACGTTCATGTGTTTAATGTAAAATTTCTTTTTGTATCACCAGTTGAAAATTAGAAAATACTAATTAACTATCAAAAATATGTCACGACGATATCAAAAATACTTTTTTGCCAGAATTATTTTTGCTATCGAAGTTAGCGCTTGGTTATTCGTTATTATTCGGGTTGGATGGTAGTGTTATGGACTATTTATTGGTAATCGGTCTGCATTTGCAATCGCACTGCTGGCTTCGACAGTTTCTCTTGTTTGAACTGGAGGAATTAAAATTATGAAGGGTAGAAAATGGATGTGTTAGGCCGACTAAACGCCGAAAGGGTCGACTCGCACTTGCGAAAAATTCATGGTGCGTGCTGCTATGAAAAATACGATGAAGTGTTTCATTCTAGCCAGTCTCATATTGTTATCGTTCACAATGGTCAATTGAGGGTGCAAACCGGGGGTTGTACGCTAGACGTGGTCGCTGGTCGAGGGGTTTATCTTTCTCAAGGGGATTACTTACTAGAATACACACCGATAGGCGGTCAATATGCGGCTTCGGTTATCGAATTTGACAATGAACTGGTGAGTCAACTATTGCAAAAGCATAGTGACCTTTTGATGTCGTTGCCAAAGGTTGAGGATGTACAGTCTGGATTATTCCCTTTTACTCTAAACTTATTGTTAGAACAGACGTTATTAGGGATTAATACTCTAGAAGAGCAATCTTTTCCTGATGCTATTATGCGCTTAAAGTATGAGGAAATGCTCATCTTGTTACTGCATGGTGACCAAGGTGAACACCTCTACGCGTTGTTATCACAACTGACAAATCGAACCTCAGAGAGACTCCGTCGCTTTATGGATCTTCATTATCTTAAAGAGTGGAAACTGACAGACTATGCTCAAGAGTTTGGTGCGAGTCTGACTACGTTTAAAGAGCTTTTTAACGAATATTATGGTATCTCCCCTAGAGCTTGGATCAGTGAACGTCGTTTATTACACGCTCACAAACTATTGCTCACAAGCAAGATGAACATTGTCGATGTTGCGATGGAAGCGGGGTTTTCAAGCCAGTCTTACTTTACACAAAGTTACCGTCGTCGCTTTGGAACGACACCAAGTAAGGTCCGTTCTGGAGATGATCCGGTAGTAATTGTTAAGCGAAATGTCTGACGACTAAAATTTTCTGACTAATTTTGAAAGGCATTAACGGGTGTAAACCCTATTATGCTCAGCGTAACGATGAGCAAAACTATTATCTCTACTTCCTTCTGGATTGCTCGAAGTAGATACGGAGAAGATTAAAATGAAAAAGCAGCATTGGCGACGCCGTTCGCTTTTTCCTAACAACATTGTGCTGCAGAGGAAGGTCACTGTATTGCAGCGAGGCGCAAGGTACGAGGGCTTACCTAAATCAACTCAAGAGCTTAACGTTGTTAATGTAAACCACAGACAGCTACTCAGTGAAGGTGTTCTGAGTTACGACCAATTGTCTTTACTGCAGCGCTTGCTTGATCGTAATGTTGTTGATTGTTTATGTGCAAGTCAGCTAATTAAAACATATCAAAAGCTTGGAACGTGTTTAGACCGCTCTGCTATGCGCCTTTTCTTAGAAGTGGGTGGGCAACTAAGTGACGAACGGGTGTTGAACTCTTTTGAACAAAGACTGGATTACATTAATCAGCGATTAGGTTACCGCTTCAATCTAGCGTCACCTAAGACACTAATTCTTTCGATGTATTTAACCTTAAATGAATGGTGCAATCAGCAAACGGATCAGAGGGCGCTACAAGACTCCATCAAGCTTGAACAGTTAATCAATCAACTGAGTATTCAGAAAGAGTATTGGATGAGATTGTCCGGAGAAGCGAGTAGCACATTTTTTGCTGAACAACAGTTGGATCTCATTGAGAATCAGCATAGTGAATTGCATGACCAACTTCGCGTTCTCAATGTGCAACAAAATCAAGTTATTGAATCTCATCGAGCACTAGTTGAAGAGTGGAAGCCAACTCTAGATAAACTCAAGGGCTTATATGAGTGCGGTAGAATATCAGATAAATTTATATCTGAATGGAAAATATGGTGTAGCCAGGCTCGAGTACAAGCTCCTGAGCTGAGCGATATTTGGGATGCATGTGAGCTTGTGTTTAGCGATCTAAATGCCGTCGCTAAAATTTGGCAATGGTTTCAAGATATGCAAACCGTTGGCAGAGTGGATCATTACTACGTTGATATTCAAAACAATGAGTGCGGGCAAGCTTGTAACAATCTCAGGCAGATTTAAATAGGACTAAATATGTTAGATAAAATGATGAAATCCCTAGCGGAAACGTTAAGGGAGGGGGATTTTATTGCCTCAAGTAATGGTTCCTATGATATCGAAGTTGACCAGATGCAGCTTAATATTAGCCAGCACTCATCATGGATCTTGTGGGAAACCGTGCTCCCATTTTATTTTGAATCGCACCTTGATTTTCAAAAAGAGCAGGCGCTAAAACATTGTATGCAGCTCTCCTTGAAAACGTTGCGAGATACACGCAGCACGTTGACGGTGAATGACAAAGAACAGTTGATTATGCAAGGGAAGATGATTATGGAAAGTGCAACGACAGAAGAGCTTTGCACGCAGCTTGCTCAGCACGTAAATTTAGTGGAGCAGTTCAATGATTTGCTCGAACATCAACGTGTTAATCATACTGTTAGTCACAGTGTTTGGATCCCATAATGCTTGCAGTTTTAAAGTCACAAATAAGCAGAATCGTGCTGTCAGTAGTGTACGTTTCAAGTTTGATAATAGCAGTTCCTTCACATACCTCTGAGCTTGATTGGGTCGATCAACCGTTTCGTTATTACGCGGACAATGATTCACTAAAAGAACTGCTGAATAACTTTGGCGCAAACTACCGTGTTTCAGTGTCGGTTAGCGACAAGGTAAATGACCGAGCCAGTGGTCGATTTTCACCAGAAGATCCAGCCGAGTTTCTCGATTATCTGGCACAGGTTTACAACTTGATGTGGTACTTCGACGGTGCAGTGCTGCATGTATACAAAGCGACAGAAACCCGTTCACAATTGTTGCAGCTCGAACTGTTAACAGCTCGCGAATTACGTAGCACCCTGATCTCGACAGGGATTTGGGATTCTCGTTACGGCTGGCGTGCAGCGGAAAATAAGGGGCTGGTTTACTTAGCTGGCCCACCGAGATACGTCGATTTAGTTGTGCAAACGGCAGAAGCACTGGAAAGCAGACTGGTACAGAAATCCAATTCAACAGATGAATTGTTTGTCGATATTATTCCCTTGAAGTATGCATCTGCGACAGATCGAGAGATCAGTTATCGTGACCAAGGTGTCACGGTTCCTGGGATTGCTTCGGTACTAAGCCGAGTGCTTTCAGGTGTTCAAACTCAGGTTAAAGTGGCGAAAAAGAACGAAGAAGTAATAACCAATACGCCTAAGAAAATTACTAATAATGTCTCTTTACATAGCGGTGCATCGGTTGAAGCAGAACCAGGTTTAAATGCAATCATTGTGCGTGATACAAAAGCTCGATTACCGCTGTATCACAAGTTGGTGGCGCAGTTAGATCAACCGCAGTCAAGGATCGAAGTCGCACTTTCTATCGTTGATATTAGTGCTAATGACTTAAGTCAGTTGGGTGTTGACTGGCGAGCTGGTCTTGCAGTGGGTAACAACAGTATTTTGGACCTCAAAACAACTGGTGACGTAGGTAATGGTGATGTCAAGCTTGGTAGTGGGCAAAATTTTAAGTCTCTGCTTGATGCGACGAACCTAAATTATTTATTGGCTCAAATTCGTTTGCTTGAATCTAGAGGTAGTGCGCAAGTGGTTTCCAGACCAACCTTGTTAACACAAGAAAATGTGGAAGCGGTCCTTAATAACAGCAGTACATTTTATGTCAAGTTGATAGGCAAAGAAACCGCAGCACTAGAGAAAGTGACTTATGGAACGTTATTGAAAATTGTACCTCGCATCGTTGGCGACCGTTTGGTTGAAAGACCTGAAATCAATTTGAGTCTGCATCTAGAAGATGGTGCGGAAATCCCCGATGGTGACATTGATGGTGTTCCTTCAATTCGTAAAACAGAAATTAGTACTTTGGCAACGGTAAAGCAGGGGCAAAGCTTGCTGATTGGTGGAGTATACCGTGATGAAATTAGCAACAAGCTTCGAAAAGTTCCTTTGTTAGGAGATATTCCATACCTCGGCGCTTTGTTTAGAAGCACGGAAAGCTCCACGAGAAGAACAGTACGTATGTTCATTATAGAACCAAGAATTGTTGTCGATGGTATCGGAGACAACGTACTTATCGGAAATGAATATGACTTAAGGCCAAAGATTGGCACGTTGAATAGTATTTCCAATAACAGTGCAGGCCTTAAATCAGCACTTGCTTTGTACAGCTGTACAAAGGAAGTACAAGCAGTACGTTATCAGCAAGATTTGTTGTCACAAGGAAAGTCATCGTTGTTAGCAGAATGTGAGCTTCCTACTGGGCAGAAAGGGTGGAGAGTACAAATTAAAGAGTGTAATGGCTCAGAGAATCATTGCGTTCGACCATTAGAGGAGCAGTAACCTCAATGCAACAATGGAAAATTCGTATTCTTTCCGGTGTTCATTCCGGAGTGGAAGTCACTTTACCCAACGATTCATTGGTATTGGGTAGTGATGACTTTACCGCTGATTTAGTCTTAACCGACTCTGGCATTAAAGCAAGTCACCTCGTTTTAGTTTGCGATGGTGAAACGGTTTCACTACGTGAGTGTGAAGAAGTCTCAGTCAATAACGAAATTATCGCCGTTGATGCCGGTGGCGTTGATTTGTCGCGAAAAGCCTTGGTTTCTGTGGGTCGTTTAACCTTTGCTGTTGGTTATTTGGAAGATGATTTAGTTATTGAGATGGCAAATGACGTAGCAAGCAAGCAAGCGAAACCAATTGGCCATAAACCATCATCGGGTTGGAAGAAAATGCTGCTCATCGGATTGATTTGTGGCCTGATCCCAAGCGTTATCTTTATAGGTATTTGGTACGACCAAGTGCATGCGAGCGACAAAGACGTAATCACAGAAGCGGAGCCGATAGTCTTGGTACGCAATATTCTTAGTGAACTCGAGTTGAACGATGTTCGCGTTGAATGGAATGCCAATGCTCTACAGGCTGTACTTGAAGGTTACGTAGAAGATAGAACGCAAAAGGTACAACTGCTTGGTCGAATTGATGCATTAGGTATCAACTACAAGAGTGACCTGAGAACGATGGAAGAGATACGTCGTGGTGTGCGTTTTATCTTACGAAACCTCGGTTATCACCAAGTAAAAGTAGAAAATGGTAACGAGACAGGTACGCTGCTGTTAACGGGTTACATTGATGATGCAAGTCGTTGGAACCAAGTTGAGCAGATCTTAGAACGAGATGTCCCAGGGCTTATCGCTTGGAAAGTAGAGCTACAAAGGGCGGGGGCATACATGGTTACTCTAAAAGAGTTGTTAGGAGAAGCGGAGCTCTTAAAGAAAGTTCAGCTTGTTACTAGCGGTGATCGTATTGAAGTTCGTGGCGAGCTTGATGATGTTGAAACAACTCGATTTTATGGTGTAACGAGAGATTTTCGAGAGCAGTATGGCGAGAAACCATATCTTGTCTTGAAATCTATTCCTAAAGTGAGCAAAGGAACAAACATCGATTTTCCGTTTCGTAGCGTGAATTTTGGCCTATTTCCTTATGTCATCCTCACTGACAATGTTCGTTACATGGTAGGAGCTCGCACTCCTCAAGGGTACCGTATTTCAAGCGTTACTCCGGCAGGAATTGAACTCGTAAAACGCGGGCGGGTAATCACTATTGATCTAGAGTATGAAGGTGAAAATAACAATGACTAATCTTGAGCAGTTATTACAAGGCGATTCAGGGCAGCAAGAAAAAGAGGTGATCATTTTTAAGTTCAAGCAAGCGCAATCAGCGATAAAGCGTCAGCTCCATCTTGGCTGTTCACCAAAAGAATACCAGTTGCTACACAAACAGCACGAGGCTTATCAAGCAGCATTAACGGTAATTGAAACATTTCTAGACAACAAATAAAAGAAGGCGATATATATGTCATTTTATGATTCGAGTAAAGGCGTTAACCTCGACGCAGTTAAAGCTAAATTGTTACAGCAATCAAAAACAGCGAATGAAGCGGTAAACACCGCGATCAAAAACTTAGAAACGAACGCAGACGATCCTTCAAAGCTTGCAGAGCTACAGCATACAATCAACAAATGGTCTGTGGTATATAACATCAATGCGACCACAACACGTGCAATCAAAGACGTGATGCAATCAATTCTGCAGAAGGTATAACCTATGGATAAAGGCATGTGTTTACTTCTGGCTGAGACAGCGTTGATGGCAACCGGTCTGCATCGTCATGAAGAGGCAAATACCATTGCGGAATGCCTTGAGTTGCAAGGTGATGCAGAAGAAGTCGTTGCTATGATTCGTTCAATGAGTTTGATGAATCGTGGCTTGTACGAGGACGCTCATCGTTTACTTGAACCGCTTTGCGTGACACGCCCAGACTTAATCGGTCTGGCTGCGCTAGCGGCAGGAAAAGCTGGGCTCTTAAGCAAAGCCGAATCGTGGTTAGATATGGCATTAAAAGGCAATGAAGAAAACCAAGCCTTTGCCATGAGTTTTTCTAAAGACATCAGGAACCTTTAATGAAGGTTGAAAGCAACGGAATCAACAACATGCTCAGTCAGGTGCCGAAAGCACCCCGGAATGATACACCTGATGCGAACAAGATGAACCGTTTGATGAGTGAGAACCCACCAGATAAGAACATACCGACTACGAAAAAAAATACGGATAGTGTCACGCGGTCTAAAGGTAGAACAGCAGCTATTAAAGAGTGGTACGAAGCACTAAAACGTTCTGGAGACTTCAGCGCAGCAGCGCTTAGCAGAACGCTTAAAGACGCGTTTATTTCGCCTAGTGAGAAAAAAAAAGCCTTATGGTATGCCTTTAGTCAGGAACAAAGCGCAAAAGGCACTGATAAAGCATCACCAGAATTGTTGGCATTATTTAAGCATGAGCTGTTGGGCAGTTTTTCAGGGCGCTTGCTAGCGACTCCCCCTAAAGACCGCCGAGAGTTGAAAGCGTTGCTTTCTGAACATTTCCCACTTGGTGCGCAAAAAGAACAAGCGCTTTGGCACTGTTGGGGTGAGTTGAAAGACATCCCTGCCCAAGCTCCAGTATTGGAGGTGGTCCGAAAAGAACTGAGCTTTGTTATACAAAAGAATGCCATGGTCAAGAACATGTTGAGTTACAGCCACAAACTAGACCTCTCATAGGAACGGATATGATTAATACGCAGTACACAGAAGTGATGCAAACCAACCTCGAGCAAGTGCAAGACGCACAAGCTGAAGCGGGACTTAGTGAGCGTTTCGAGCAAGCGATGCTATCGCCTGAGGGAAACCACGGTTTAGAAGGTGGCTTGTTAGAAAACATTAGCGAACTGAAAAACACCATCGACAATGCAAAAACTAACTTAACCGATAGCATGGCAATGGTTGGTGACGACCCTGCTCAGCTCTTGCAGATGCAATGGGCGTTGAGTCGAATTACCTTTCAAGAGGAGCTGATTGCCAAGACGGTAGGTAAAACGACACAGAATGTAGAAACATTGTTGAAGGCCCAATAGTCATGATGAAGACAATACGTGCCGTGTGCATGTTACTCGTGTTATTTTTAGCTGGCTGTCAGACGGAGCTATACACTGGAGTAAGCCAGAAAGAAGGCAATGAAATGCTGTCTATTCTGCTTTCTGAGGGGGTGGTGGCAACCAAAGAACCGGATAAAGACAACACCATAAAATTGATGGTAGATAACGCTCAAGTCGCATTTTCGGTTGATGCTCTGAAACGTAAAGGCTACCCGAAAGAGCAGTTCTCAACACTCAAAGAAGTGTTTCCGAAAGATGACCTGATTTCGTCTCCGATTGCAGAAAGGGCGAGGCTTATATACGCGAAATCGCAAGAACTATCATCAACGCTGTCACAAATTGATGGAGTGTTAGTGGCACGCGTTCACATTGTACTTGAAGATAAAAACCTTCGTCCAGGTGAACGTCCAACTCCTGCTTCTGCATCAGTGTTTATTAAACACGCAGCGGATGTGGCACTCGACTCTTATGTACCTCAAATTAAGCAGTTAGTGAACAATAGTATTGAAGGGCTTAACTACGAACGTATTAGCGTTGTCATAGTACCATCTTCGGAAGTTCGTGTGACGGCTCAAAGCAAGCAATTTGAAAGCATTTTGTCTATTCAAGTGACCAAGGACACGGCAAGCAACTTGATTGCTATCCTCGTTTTCTTGTTACTACTTATCATCGGTTCTAACGCAGCGACGTTTGCATGGTGTCGTAGGAATGCGCAACGTGGTTAATTCTGATACGCCAGTTTCTCAGATTTATCATCAGTTTAATTATTGTCCTTGCAGTTATATTGATGAGAGTTGGATAAGCAAGAAACAGCCTTGGTTATTACGAGTCCAAGACTGGAGACACCAGGCTGCGATCAATCAATGGTGTATTGAAGAATGGCAGCTATCAACGATTACTGATCATGTTTTTAATCATCCATTTAATAGTTTGGTGTTACTTCCAGTTGAAACGACTAACAAATTACTGTTGCTGATTGGTGGGGCAATGTATTGTGAATCGATGCGCCAAGTTGTCTTGAAACAACCAAAGCAGTGCCTCAATCATATTTTTGGTGTCGATGAAACGCGTTTTTTAATTCAACACGGGCCAATGATGATCTCAAATTGGCCAAACGGTTGGCAAAAAACATTGCCGGCGAGTTTAGATGATGCCAGCTTTGAAAAGGCAGCCCGTGAACTTGGGTATCTATGGGTCACATTTTTACTGGAGAAATCACCATCAGAGCTTGTACAAAGGTGGCAGTTCAAGCTCGATTGTTCATTAACCCAAACAAAACTCAGTGCTGATTGGTTCGATGAAACGCATCGAGATCTTGCTTATCGACTTATAAAGAAAATCGCAAAACAGGTAATCCCTCAATGGTTTCATTTGTTGAAATAAAAACTGACAACTTGCAGTTGGCTACAGGTCTAAAGATTCTCAAAGCAAAGGATTATGTGAGTTATTTAGATTCGCAACACTTGGTTGAAGCTGCACACTCTAAAGCCGAGAGCATTATTACAAAAGCTGACGATGCTTATGAGTTAGAAAGACAGCGTGGTTACCAGGATGGTATCGATCAAGCGAAGATAGAGAGCGCAGAAACTATGATGTCAACGCTTGCACGATGTAATGAGTACTACTTGCAAGTCGAACAGAAAATCACTGGCGTAGTGCTTGATGCCGTAAGCAAAATTATCAGTAGTTTCGACGATGTGGAAACAACGGCAATAGTGGTGAGGGAAGCGCTTCAGCTGGTCAGTAATCAGAAACAAGTGATTCTGCACGTGCACCCCGAGCAAGTGACAGAGGTGCGAGATAAGGTTTCCTTAATACTCAGTGACTTCCCGGAGGTCGGCTATGTTGACGTTATTGCAGATGCGAGACTCAAAAATGGTGGGTGCATACTGGAAACTGAAGTCGGTATTATCGATGCCAGTATCGACGGGCAACTGCAAGCTCTTAAGCAGGTGATCACTAAGCAATTCAGTGAGCGCCAACAGATACAGTCTTGACGTGCTTATCTTTAACTCTCGAAAGCTCAGAAAAACGCTGGGCTTTTTGAGCTTTACTTTCTATTCACTGTACCTTTCTACCATTTCTCTAGTTTTATCTTAGCTTCCCATCCGATCTTTATAAACGGCTTAAAATGAAAAAAAGCCGACCATATCTGGCATATTCTGTGACTGTTATTGAGCACAATACTTACATCAACGGGAACTCTGATTATCTTAAAGGCTCTATTAACTATCGCCTCATAAGAGAGTAACGTTCGTTCAGAATACTGAATTTGTTTTTCTAAAAACGGTTAATCTAACAAAATTAACCAGCAACAATGGAAAATAAAATAATGTGATAGGTGTATTTAAATTCGAAATTTTATATCTTTTATTTTAAATAGATACATCAATATTAAATATCAGGATGGTAGGTGAGTATGGATAAGGTAAATACCTTACTAATTGAGCTTGGTAACACACTCGATATTGAACGGGTGACTGCATATGATTATCAAATGTGGACAGTATATATGTCTGCAGGCAAAGAGATTGAAGTTCAAGGCTTGGATGAGAGAGAAGAACTGTTACTTTCAATCAAGGTTTGCCAAGATGAAGAGTCATTTGAAATTAAAAAACTGAAAACACTTTTGGAATATAACTTCTTATACCGGGAGTCAGGTGGGGTACAGTTCTGTATAGACCCTAAAAACAATGAAGTACACATGCAGATAAGTATACCACTTACCTCAGAAGTGAGTCGTGTTTCTATCCTGATTACTCAGCTTATGGAGCTTTGTGAACTGTGGAAGCAATATCTAACGGCTCAGTTTCAATCGATTGAGCAACATAAAAAGCTGCATACTTTCATCTCTGTTTAAAAGGTTAGGGTTATGGTAAATATCAATACATCACATATGCATTCGCTGAGCGAACTCACTGCACAGTTATCTACACAAAACCAATCGGACGACAAAGAAGTTCGGGCTCACGGAGGCAAGGACATCTTTGTTAAAGAAGGTGCGCCGAAAAACACAAGCGTAAGCTCTCGTATCAATCACCAAAACAAAGCGAAATCGATCGTCGTTGATCTATTGGTTAAGCAAGGTCTGCCAAAAGGTGTCGCCAAAGCTATGATGCAAAACGTACTGAATGGTGAAAATAAGTTGACTCTTGGAAACCTTAAAGACCTAGAGCGATTATCGACAGGGCCTAGAGAGAATTGGCCAAGTGTTTCAAGCACTTCAAAACCATCCAGCGCAGGTAAAACCGCTCCAGCAGATGCCTTGATTAGAAAGCACCAAGCTACACTGCAAAAGTTGGGTGATTTCGCTTGTACTGACCTTAATACCTTCGGTGATAAGAGATCTGAGTTCTATCAAGCGAAAGCGAAGCCAAGACTAGAAGGCTTCTACGCAAATCCAGCAAGAGTTCAACAAGATAAAAAAGCGACCATGTCAGCAAACATGGTTCAAGTGGCGGCTCAAAGAGGCAATAGCCCTCAGATGGGGACACTTCAAAACATTGCGAAATCCGTTCAGGACGCAAAAGCCGGTTGCTGTACTACGTTTGCCTTTGCCGCGGCCGCTGAAATGATTCAAGGGATGCAGGGTGATGCGAATCAAAACACTAAGGTCGAAGTAGTGGCATTCAAGAAAGGACACTCAGGCACGCACTTGTATGTTTTGGTTGGTAGACAGGACGGTAGTGATATCAAAGACCCAAGCTCATGGAATAAAGATGTGAAAATTGTAGACCCTTGGGCAGCTTCAGCATTTGGTGCGAGAATGTTTGGTGATATTGCTCATCCACCGGTTTCCAACATGTTCCCACCATCTGAAGTGATTTTTTCTAGCCACAAACTGGACTAAAGATTCCATAATCGGTTGCTAATATTTACTACCAAAAAGGAGCAGTATTACTTTGCTCCTTTTATTTTTTTAATGTAAGTGATATCAATCTGGAAAATTAACTGCTCAAGTCTATCCATTCTCTAGCGCACATTTTCGATACCCTTTTCGGCACTTCAAGAAACCTATTCCACGCAACGCATACCTTGGAAACAATGTCCTCATAGTCTTCGAAGCTTTGGTTCGCTAAGTAGTGTTGTCGTAACCAACTCCATACTTGTTCTATCGGGTTAAGCTCTGTCGAATATGGGGAAAGTTTGATGATACTGACATTATCAAATTTGTGGGCGATATCATCGGTATGCCAACCTGCGCCATCCATTATTACTACAGCATGCCTTCCTTCCTTTGTCTGTGATATCGGATATTTGCTTTAAGTGTTAGATCATAATGTCTTTATTGACCCAAGGCACAACCATAGCTTCTCCAATCCCTCAGCTAGGACAAACAGAACCGAACAGGTAAGCGTACTCAAATTGCTGCTGTTTTGGCGCCCTTGGGCGCGTTCCTGTTTCAGCCCACAAGCGTGTCGTTGTGTTTTGTTGTCCGAATCTAGCTTCGTCTTGAAACCAGACATCAACACTCTCCAGCCCAATATGACCGAGGATCTTAAGGATCGTTTCTATTTTGAATTTTTTAAAATCGTCTTGGATTTGCTGTGATTGTTTGGGGTGTTTGGATCGAGAAGTTATCCAAGAAAAGCCCATGTGGTCGAGAAGATAATAGATAGAATTAGGGTGGTAGTATTTATCAAAGTTTTCCACGATGTAATCATGTATATCGCTCCCGACAAGGCGCCCGCCAGAAGGGGACTCTGCTTCTTTCTTAATGAACGCGCTGAGTTGTTTTCGTTGCTCTACATTGAGATATGCAGGCCTGCCTGTGCGAGGTTTCTCTTGAAGTCCTTCCAATCCTTCTTCAAGAAATGTCTGGACCCATTTGTTTACACTAGTTCGACTGACTTTGAGGTATTTAGCAATTTGAGTGTGCTAGTGACCTTCTTTGAAGTGGGCAAGTGCTAGTAAACAAACCTTCATTTGAATGGTTTTTTGTTGGCTTGCTAGTTTTTTAAAATCTGTCTTATTAAGGCTATCCATAGCTATTTTCTGCAAGAGTTCGACGACCTCAATTAGATCATATTTTTACTTTAATGGGTGTTACTGATTGCCTGTTTGAAGTCCTTTTTGGCTCGTTATGTGCGGTGCGGGCGCAAAAGGCTGGTTTGATATTCGTGAATACATTATCGGACACCATTCATATGATCAGTGCTTATGCTTCATCAAATAAGCTCGTGTTGGGGCAGATAAAAACTGAGTACAAGCTAAGTGGCATTTGATTGCGAAGCCAATAGCGATTAACTATCGCGGGGCCCTTTCAATACCTCGTCTAGGCTCGGAATCATCGCTGATATCAAATTAACGGATAATAATAGGCTATTCGAATATCAAAGGTTGGCACACAATGAGGGACTATCCGTCAACGGCCAACCTTATATATGATTCTATTGAAACTGTTCTTCAGTTCAGCTTGAGTTGCTTATCCTCTTTCAAATCTATTGCCCGAGATACTTGGCTTGGCGAGAATGTCGGGTTTTGAAAGCGAGGCAACAATTTGTAGAGCCAATGCTTCTAAATCAAAAACTGTTAAACAAGGTATACAAACCAAGGGAACTCGTCCTTTGGGAGCGTGTAACGGAAAAATTTCATCGTCAATAACTTGGGTATGATATTGACGATTAAATCCAGCCTTCTGCTAAGTACATCAACCTTAGCTGACTTGGTGAACCAAGCTTTTCTAGCGCCGAGAGTTGGCCTTGATCGAGGTTCGGGCTTTTATCCAAGTATACTCGTCCGTTCGGTGTATCTAGAGGGAGCTTGTAAGTCAACGTCTTATTGATATCCTGTGCCTTTCCTTGGTCGATAGATCTTACTGCTGGCATTAGCCAGTCCCAATCTTCTTTGAGCAACTTCTTAAGTGCACTGTTGGCCTCTGACTCAGTTTGGCTCGGTGTATCTTCGATACTCAATTTATTCGTTGATCCAACATCTGGCACCAAGTTCTCACTTGCATCAGAGCCCAACATTTTCTTAAGCGTTAAGCGCGCCAATTCCATATCCTGAGCTTCTTTCGGTGCTTGAGGTGATGTCATAGATTTGTCTTCTTTTGGGCCTAGGTACGCAATCAAAGCACGTCCTGATGCAGCATCTTGCATACTAAAGGAGAACTTCCCTTTGCTGTTAGACACTTCAATTCGAGGTAACACACCAGACATAGGTTCTTGGTGAATTTGCTCTTGAACTTCGTTGTTCAGACAGTAGGAACTCGCTTGACCGGCTACAAACCCAGAACCAGTGATTAAGCCAGATGCTGCTACACTGCCTAGCGCTTCTTTTGCAACAACAAGGACACCAGTTGTGCCCACAGAGGTGACACCAAATGCACCAAGGCTTCCCGTCGCCATACCTAAGGTCGCTCCAACCGCACCTTCAGCAGATTGAGTGGCGTGCTCGTGCGCTAATGCTTGTTGTATCGGCAATGCCAACCTTTGGTCATGACCGGGCAATTGCGCAATCTGTTCTAGTTGGTGATAGTGCGCCTCAGCATCACCATTGACTGCCGACTTATGTAATTCACGCCCCGTGGCGATCAACAAACCAACACCTGGTAACGCCAAGTTAATTACTGCGTTGATACCAGTCCCTTTGATTGTTTCTTTTGCCATCTCAAGCAGTTCAGCACCTAAGCCGTCCATTTTGCCTGGGTATTGGTTTTCGATGCTGACTTGTAAGCGTGGGTCTTTGCTGATCGAATCGAACGTGCTTTTTAGATTTTTATAAGCTTTATCGTCAATCTTCACTTCATCTAATAGGCTTACGACTTCGAGGACCTTACGCGCAGTTAAAGGCTCGCCACGATACCCTGCTGTGCTCACAAGAGAGAATGCCAATAATGCCGTTTCTGGTTTTTCTTCTTTTAGCAGCGCCTGTTTTAAATCAAGGTGGGTCTTAATATTTTCTTGGTGGTACTTTTGATATGTAGATCGCAATATGGTGTCACTCACTGCCGTGAACTTTTGCCCTTTATGAAAGGTCGACGGCTCTTTGGCTTTACCGTGCTTACTGATCACCCGCTTATCTTTTTGTGCCGCGACAGTACGAAATTGATCCAAGCTCGGAATCTGGCTTTGGCTAGTTGAAATTACCATGGGTGAACTCCTTAAACTCTAAGTGTCTCAATGTGGGATTGTTCTGGATTGATAAATTGGGTTGGGTCTTGGTCTAACATTGCAAATCGAGCCTGCCAGAGTAGGGTTTGCTCATTTAGAAGGTGAAACCAAGTTGATAGGCTCGCTGCGTTTAAGTACTCAATCGGCTTTCTGCCCGCAAGAACCAATTGCCTACCATTTGGTGCAAGTGAAAGGGTCAAGCTCCCATCCGCGATACCGAAATAGTTAGCATGCGCAATGAGTTCAAGACCTTTCAGTCTCAGTTCACCGCTTTTTTCGAGACCGCCAAAAACCACCGATAAAACAAAATCGTTTTGATCTGCCTCACTAAAGTAAATAACGTAACGATCATCAACTAATAATTGGCAACGATTTTCTTCAGCAAAATAAAGTGGAGGTAGTTCATTTATTTCACAAAACTCTTTTATTAGAACTTGTAATGTGTTCATCGTTTATTCCTTCTGTTTTATCTTGCTAGTAAACAACAAATAGTATAATTACGATGTCGAAAGTGGCTTTTATTTTGTTGATTTTCTAAACTGTCGTGATGTGTAGCACAAAGAACAAATGAATTTAATCGTCTTTGTTACGCAATTAAGCTCTCTAGTGTGAGGTTCCCCTGAACAGTTCTTGATGCTCAAGAAGAGTTATGCTGTAAAGCTCTTTGCGAAGTGTTTGGATTCACCGCAGTGGGTAAACAAGGATCGGACTCTGTCGTCAGAGTCTGTGTTTACCCCCTGAAGTCTTCGAGAGCAGATCTTAGTAACGGTTCTATTGGATTTAGTGAGTTGCCAGCTTGCAAGCATACTTACAGCAGGAGGGGGGGGAGTATAGCAAACTGGCTAAATCACTGGTTCTTATAAATTATCGTTTTTACTTCATCTAGCTGTTCTTAGTCAAGGTAAGGAGGTAGCTCGCCCCCTTTCATTTCGATATATAAAAAAAATAGGCCAATACTGAGAGCCCCCCTTGGCACTCTTAACCTATACTACCCTCTCGGTGTTTATATAGGTTCTAAGAGGTCACAATGCCTACTATCTCAGCGATTCATCAACCGATGAACTCAACAGCAATAAAGAAAAGCAACCACGCAGAATCAACTCAAAGTATCGTAAAAAGTGTACATGCCTCATCAGCAAAACAAACCTCTATAGGTTCAAGCGTCGCAAGCCCAACGACTGGCAAGTCTCATTTCAATCACGCCTATACATCACCAAAAGGGACACAAGAATTCTACTCGCAAAACAAAATGTCTTTTTCACAAAAACTAGAAAACTTTTTATCCGAGTATTTGATAAGTAAACCTGGCAGTGAAAAGAAAAGAGTAAAAGAACTGTCAAACATTGCGAATGTAACGGTAAGCAAAGATTTCAACGTCACCTGCCCACTTCCAAGTAAAGTCGGGGGCTTTAAACAGTTACTTTCAGATATAACAAAAGGACACTCTCCAACTAAAGGTGAGTTCTACCCTAAATTTAAAGCTCTAGTCCAACAATCTTTCAGCGAGATTATTTCTCTAGCACCGAAGAAAGGCCATAAAGATACTATCGAACTCAAGTCGCCATCGGTCGTATCACCTTTAGTTGATAGGCCTGTGTCAGATACTAATGTGACATCAAAAACCGCGCCTACTTCACTAGGAGTAACATCAGAACCAAGCCTAGAGACATCTAAGGGCAGCATAAGCTCATCAGAAAAAACAACCATAGAAAAGAGCAAGCAAGCTGACAATCAAAAAAACGCGACTAAAGAGCAAGTAACAGACGTTAAGTTACAAAACTATTATGAGCATGAGAGCACTTCTATCAAGAAAGAATTTGAATCACTATTTAACGCATATGCTAGCTCAAGCACTAAACATGCTGAATACGCACAGAGCTATTCTTATGATTGGTCAATGACATACTCTAATGGGTGTTACCAACTTGAATCATTACCTAAAACGGCTGAAGAATTTGCAAGTAAGTTTTGTAAGCTAACTGAAGAGCACTCCCCTAATGGTTCCTTAGGGAAGTTAGTAAAAAAAGCGTTAACAAATAAGACAACATTAGGGCAGATGTTGAGAGTTAACAAGGCCTCTACGCTAGGTCCTATGTCTCAACTGTTGCCTACAACACTGAAGGTGGTATTAAAAAGCAACTTATCTACCGAAACCGCTGCAACCTTCCAAAAAGTAGTAAAACAGGAAGTGAGCGAACAAGAACAACTTAATGCACTAAAACAGAAACAATTACCGTCACAGCTACAAAAGCTTGAACTTCAAACTAACCTCTACCAGTCTAATGTAAAAGAGTTTCCAGAAGCAGATTTAAAATGTCGTAACTTCCAAAAAGCTTTAGTAAAAGCAGTGAACAGAACTAATTCTGTTGATAAAAATAACGAACTACAAAGAAAAACAGAATTTAGAGGGCAAGGAACAGTGTTTAAAGAACTAAGCCCTAGCATAGATTTACCTGTAAATGATCAAAGTAAACACACGCTATTCGATACGAACAAAACCTACGGTATTGGGGACTTTGATAACATTGTAAGCAGTAATTTTGTAATCAAAGAAAAGACAGACTCATTCGAGAATCACCTATCAAGGTTAAATCAGAACATTGGCTTCCATATCGAAAAACTTCCAAATGAAGCCGAAGTCGCCAATGTAAACACACTCGGCATTAACCCATTAAATATTGATGTAGATAGAATGATGGCAAAATTGACGAATCTAAAACCTCTATTGTTAGAGCCAAAACCAAGTTGGAGAAGCCGACTAATTCAGCTGTTTCACCCTAAAGGTGCCGAAAACGAAGCTGAACGTCTGTCTTATCAATATATGGATATTTCACACTTACAGGCACTGAAAGACGATATATCAACCAGTTCGGAGGCAATGAAATTAACCGACCTATCGAATAAACCTTGGATGCAATATTTAGTGGCAAAGCAAGTTGAATCACTAAAATCAGATTGCCAAAGTTATAAATTGGGGCCATTTACCATCGCCTCTCCAGCGAAAAAGCAACTAGATGCACTGCTAAGTTCGAACGAATGGCTACAGAGCAAAGCTTAAAAACAAAACTTGATGATCGCACGTGATCCCTTGTTTTCGCAAAGTAAATTATTGAGGTGTAATGTTGAAATTTGAAGCCGTATTATCAGAACTTGCTGAACTATGGGGAATTGAGATCCCCGTTGAATCCGATGCGATTGAAATAATCGATAATCAGGAAAGCCTTTGGGTTCTAGAATCGCCAAAGCAATCAGATTTATTTACCTTGTATACCCCTCTACATGTCATTGTAGACCAATATAAGATGAGTGATTGGTTAAGTTTAAATATGCAGCGGGACTTACTTGGAAGCTGCTGGATTGGACTAAACAACGAAGAACTATGTCTAGGCGTGTCCTTACCAAAGGATAAATTTGACCATAACGAGCTGAATAATATTTTTGAAAATATGCATTTAATTAAAGATAAGGTTCATGCTTTACATGATTGCAATGAAAATGTTCATATTGATCTGGCTTTAATTAATGTGAAATTTATGTAGCTAACGGGTAGATAAAGTTACAACTCATTTTATCTGAATCGCGAGGTGACAAGTTTGCGTGTCATCAGCACGGCTTTGTTGCGTAATTCAGTTAGAGACAGAGCAGCCCCATATCGTGCGTTTCTTAGTCAATACGGCAAGTTTCAGGCATACCTAACCCAGTGAGCT
>NZ_JBFSUD010000079.1:0-19881 GCF_041467175.1 Vibrio sp. 10N.247.310.24 | reverse complement strand
GGCGATGCGCGTCTACCTCATTGTTTTTACGCCTGATTATGAGGGGATTCGTAAGCCCAAGGTGTGCTGCAAGTTTTTGCTAATGATGGGCGTTATTTCTATACTGAACGTATAGATTCATTGAATATTCTGGTGGATAATGCTGTTCTAAGGAAATAAATATGAAAAACTTACATAAGATTTTTGAAAAGTACGCATCGGGTATTGAGTTGAAAACGCCACTGTCTGATTTAAGCGTGGATGAGTTAGATGACTTTCTAACATATGTTGAAGACAATTATGAGACTGATGACTTATTAGATATTGTAGGTTCAATTTTTTCTTCAGATAACCCACTTGCAGCTAATCGATCACAAGTCGCTCCTCGTGAAACGTTAATCATTGGTGGTTCGAGACCTAAGACCAATGAATCTAATGAGTCTCAGTATTTAGATATTGGTCTAGAAGAGCAGATTGAGTTAACAATACTCAGAAATTTAAACGACTTATCTGAGTTAGAGCCATTTCGTTTAAGTAATGGGCCTAAGAGGCACATTGCTCGGAAAGTGGTAAAAAAGTATACGACATTCGATTAGGCTTCAAATACAAGACCACCGTTAACGGTGGTTTTTTTATGTCCGATCTTAATGATGAATGAATGTTACCGAAAGCACACCCAACCCACGGGAAACACACTCCTCCTCCCCACCTGAAGCGTTTTCGATCTCATTTTTTCGCAATTCTATTTCAGTGAAATTCTGCCGCCGCTATGGAAGGCTAACAAGCCGCTAGCCCTTTAGGAATAACGGGGTTTGCCGCAAGTTAACAGTGCTCAAAATGGCTTACAGAGCGCTTAGTAAAATTGCGAAGAGTGCAAAAAATTGCAAGGAAATGAAATTTTGATGATCAATGATGATCCGTTTGGGTTTATTAAGCCATTGAAATTATGGCATTTTTGTATTTTAGGTCAGTTTTTAATGATCGTTTGTGTTTTATGACGATCGTTTGAGTTGTTTCTCAGCCCTTATGAGGAAAGGGCTGAGCGCAAATTTAAGATAAAAACGTAATTGCAAAAAAACATCACGCCACTTAGGCCGCCACATTGTCCAAATTGAAGGTTAAATGCAGGTGTTTGGGTACTTCTGGGTCGCTGTTCACGGCATCCATGAACATTTCGCAAGCGGGTATCACTTCATTTTTACAGTAAACGTAATCAAATTTAATCGGGTCTCCACGAGTACCACCGTTTGGAATGATAGCGGCCAGTTCAACAGGGAAGCGGTGACCAGTGATCACCTCTTGCGCGGTGACGTTTTTAATTTTCTCGTACTCATCTTTTGTCGCAATGTCGCCAACGGGTATCAATTGAATCCCTTTCTCGTTGCCGTTTGGAATGTTGATGAACATCGAGCGGAAGTTCCCCACGCCACGGCTTGAAGCCATCTTCTGCTTTAGGTCTTCCTCATCGTCTTTACTCAAGTTCGGGTCAGTCGCATAGAAGATAAAGCCCATGTGCAAACCGTTTTTATAGTAACGGCGACGGAACGTGGTGGAGTCCTGGCTAAGCAAAGCAGATTGAACACAACCAAGGTAATCAGGTCCACCGTAGACTTGCTGCACTGGGTCATATTGCTTGATGAATATAACGTCTTCTTTCTTGTAACTCTTTTGCTTGTCGTCTCGCTCTAAGAATGCGAAGTCACCGTTCTTACGTTTACGTAAATACATCGTAGGGATAGGCCATAGCCCAATGACTTTACCAAAGTAGTTACGAAGCTTAAGCAGGGCAGTGTCACCAAATTCTAAGAAGTCATGTACGGCTGATTGCATTTGCTGCTTCTGCATTCCACCTTGGGTGTAACGGCCCGCAATCATGTTACGGCGAGCCATTAAGATAGAACCGTGATAAGCGTTAGCCCGAGTCAGTTTATTTAAGCCAGCTCTATCGAGTGGCGGTTCCCAGTAGTTTCCGTCCTCGTTGTAGTAAAGCTCATTGTATTCATAGTTGGTGAAATCACGGTCCATGATTTCTGGCTCACCAAAGCTAAACATCAAGCTTTCATCATTAGCGGATTCTTTCGTGATTATTTCTGTTGTCTGTTCAGTGGCTTTGTTGCGTAATTCAATGGAACTAAATCCAGAACCTACGATCTGATCAGCTACGTTCAGTCCCTCTCGTAGCCCTTTGCATAAGCCTCGTTATAAAACAATTAACTGGAAGCAATACAACCAATCACTTATTAACCACGGGTCTCTGACCTTTTGGATTGAGAAAGAGCCGCTTTTTAGCGGCTCTTTATGTTTGAGTTCTAGCTATCACTCAGTAGAGCGTTAACTTTCAAATTTTCTACTTCGCATAATTCGAAGGAAACAGTGCTCGCTTCGCTTCTTCATCACGTTCGGTTTTAAACTCAATGCCTTTGCCGGTTTCGCGAGCGCGCAGTGCAGCAGGGCGGGCGTTGATTGCGTTAAACCAGCGCTTCAAGTTCGGGTAAGGTGATAAGCCTTCTTCACCAAGCACGAAAGGTGCTTTATCAATCCAACCCCATGCAGCAACATCGACAATGGTGTACTCATTTCCGACGAAAAACTCACGACCTTCCATGTGCTTTTCTAACACTTCGTAGTGACGTTGTGCTTCGCGTAGATAACGATTTACCGCGTAATCTAAGCCTGCTGGTGCAGCATGACGGAAGTGTACCGATTGACCAGAATAAGGGCCAAGACCACTCGCAATAAACATCATCCAAGATAGCAGTTCGGCTCTGTCTTCAGGCTTTCCACCTAGCTTGCCCGTCTTCTCTGATAGGTATAGAAGGATGGCGTTGGAATCGAAAACACGTTGTCCTTCATCTTCAATCGCAGGCGTTTTGCCATTTGGATTGATTAAGCGATATTCCGGTGTGTGTTGCTCGCCTTTTAAGGTATCGACAGGAACAAGTTCAAAATCTAGGCCTGTCTCTTCTAGAAACAGAGCGATCTTCATTGGGTTGGGTGTTTGGTGAAAATAGAACTTAAGCATGGGGTAACTCCTTGTATTGGTCATTTATTAAAGCACCGCTTGAACGATCGTTCAATGATTGATTTTTGAATTTTCTGTGAATTGACTGATTTGATATCACACTCTGTGCTTTTTGAACTTGGTTGAGCAAACGTGAATGAGCGTCGACTTGTAGAGAGATAGCATTTTAAGTTGCTGAAATAATTAACATAAAATACACATTTAAGTTTGATGTTGAGCTTCGAAACTTACGAATTTAGATGGAATAGGCGTGTGGGGGCGAAGTTAAATATTCCAAAGTAATTAAGATAGTTCCTCATAACTCGAAGCTATCTGGATATTTGAGCCTACTCTGGCGCATAAAATCGTGATCTGCAGCCACACCTTATGCAACAAATGAATATTAACCTCGGAGATTCTGGTGTGGTTCACAGTTTTTTAATCTTAGGGACTTACATTGGGGGGCAAATCTGATGTGAACACTTAACGACACAGGATCTTTCCATGAAAAAGAACATTATCGCCCTCGCTCTTGGTGGCATGCTCGCTTTTGGCGTAACACCTTATTCTTTTGCCGCTAACGATGGCGCAGTACAAGCTTCAGCAGATTACGCGCAGTTGGTGACTAAGCGACAAGTTGTCGACCAATTACTTCTTGATGCGTTGCAGGCGTTTAAGTCTCCGGCAAGAATTTCTCACGCGGGCTTCACGGCTAAAATGCCAAGCAACATGGAAATAGTGACTAACCGATTGTTAGAAGCGTACCAGCTAGAACCTTACCGTACTGATTTGTTGATCTCGGCTGCGAACGCTCAGATCTACAACAAGAACGCAGAGCGCGCTATTGAGTTGTTTGAACAAGCACTGACGGTTGCGCCAGACGATGTCGACTTGCACGCATATCTTGCGGTTTGGCAAAGATTTGAAGGCAACGACAGTGAATCGAATAAGCACATGGAGAAGCTGGAAAGCCTGAATAAAGGCAAGGCAGAAGACATTAAACGTATTTTTGCAACGGTTGACCGCGTGTTAGAAACACCTCTTAAAGAGTCTGCAGATAAGGGGCTGTTGAGCGACCACGGTGCCATCGTTACTTTGGGCTATGCGCTTAATCCAGATGGTTCTATGCATGGAATCTTGATTGAACGTCTTGAAACGACATTAGCAATGTCGAAAGCTAACCCAGACGCGATGATCGTGTTAACCGGCGGCGTGCCTAAGAACCATAAGACAGAAGGCAAGTTAATGGCGGATTGGCTTATCTCAAAAGGGGTAAGCAAAGACCGTATCATTGAAGAGAACTACGCGACCAGCACGGTAGGCAACGCCTTGTTCAGTAGCTATGCGCTTGCTCGTCATGATATTAAACATGCGACCATTATCAGCTCGGCAAGCCATGTTCGTCGTGGTCAAACTCTGTTTGAAATTGCGAGCTGGCAAACTGGCCCTCAGGGCATTACCTTCGATACGGTCTCTTACCCAGATAAGCCGCTAGAAGATCTTAAGAAAGCGAGTAGTGGTGAGCTTCTAGGCATCTACCGTGACGCACTGAGAACGTATGGTATGTGGAGCTACCGCTCTTACCCACTAGAGTCTCGCTAAGCCCAAGCATTATTTGCGTTTGGGGAAGCACAGTTCGCATTAAACCAAAGCTTCACTTGCTAGTACAATCGAGCACAGCTAGATGGTATGCTGTGCTCCTACTTAATTTAGTGTTTCAAAGGCAAAAAAATGAACCCGATTTTAGCAATGTTGAAAGAGAACAATATTAGCGACGAGCAGATCAGCGAGATATTCAAGACGTTGACCGAGAACCCTCTTGCAGCAATGGCGACAATCAGCCAACTTGGTTTACCACAAGATAAGCTTCAAATGCTGATGGGTCAGGTAATGCAAAATCCTGCGCTAATCAAAGAAGCAGTTGAAGAGCTTGGCCTAGATTTTTCTAAGGTTGAAGCCGCTAAAGAGCAACTTCAAAAATAAGTGAGTTTGACTGAGCTGATATCGTCTTAGCTTAATCAAAATTCAATGAAAAGGTCGTTTAAGTTCAGCAATGGGCTGTCTTAACGGCCTTTTTTGATCTTGGTAGCGATTATTCACGTTGATCAAGTTGCTTAAAATCATCCTCTCCGACCCTATGCATACCGACCATTTCAACACAATTGACAGCAACCTTGCCAAATATGGGCGACTACTGACAATTTACTTACTAGACTTAATTAACCTATGTGCGAGCTGATATGTGCACCTTGATGAACAGAGTTTTTGGATGAAGAAAGCCCCAAATAACAGGGCTAACCGATTTGGGCCATAAGCGCGGTTTATCTATGAGTCACATTAAGGAAAAGAATAAGAGGGCACTCAAATAAGCCCTTTATTGAGCAGTGATTTATAGGAAATTGATTATGAAGTATTTAAAGGAAACCGCTTTAGCAAGCCTTGTGCTGGCTGGGCTTGTTGGTTGTGGCGGTGATTCAGGTTCATCAAGCAGCACGACACCGATTACCTTGAGCGTAAGTGATGCGCCCATTGATGATGTTAAAGACGTCACTGTGACATTCAGTAAGGTGGCTTTACTTCCGGGACAGGGAGGTACGCCATTGGTTTATGACGTGTATAAAACGGACGAAAACGGTAACTACGTGGACAAAAACGGTGACCCATTGCCAGATGGTGAGGATCCTATTCCATTAAGTGTTAATTTATTGGATTACCAAGGCAGCGAGGCGCTTCCTTTGATCAAAAATGAGGTCATCCCGGTCGGCAGTTATAAGTTGTGTGTGTTTGCCCATGATGGTGACCACCCAACAACACCTTCTTACGTTATAGAAAACGATGATACGAACCGTCAGTTGACTGTGAAAGGTGAAGGTGCATGCCCGCAAGGTGTGGGTAAAGAAGATAACGCTGGTGTGCTGTATTTTAACAACTCATTCAATGTGAACCAACAGAGTAACGATTTTGTTGTTGAGTTCGATCTGAGACGCGGCTTAAAGAACAGTTCAAGTCTCCCTGATTACACCATTCAAAGAACGTCTGTGAGCCTTATCAATACGGTTGAGACAGGAAACATTGAAGGTACTGTAGCGACAACAACTTTTGGAGCTTGTAACCCTACAAATGATAATACCTTCGTTCAATCGGTTTATTTGTATGAAGGTGACATCGCTAAAGCTGACATGGCTCCGATTGGTGGTCCTGCGGAGAAAAAACCGATCACTTCAGCGTCAGTGACATTGAATAAAGCGCAGACCAACTATGAGTTTTCTCTGGGCTTCATTGATTCAGGTACTTACTCTTTAGGCTATACCTGTACTGCACAGCATGACAGTGATGAAGACAATGCCGATCCGGTTGCTGATGGTTTTGAAATCTATGATGTTCAAAATAGTGTTCAGGTAGTGGTTGGTCAAGACAGCCAAGTATCGTTTTAAACCTTTAACGTGATTTACCACTCTAATAAATACGGCCTCTCAATTAGAGTAGAGGCCGTTTTTGCTCATGTCACCTAGCTAGCATGAATTTGATGCGCATTGAGTGTGACTCTAGGGAAGTGATAATGTAACTTTGTATCTCTTACTCTAACTTAGCGAAATGTACTCTGGCGTTGATTATGAAATCTAGCTTAAGCATTCGATCTTACACCAAGCAATTTAATACCCATGCTCATGATGACCATCATCAATTGGTATTGCCGATCCAAGGCAGTATCAATATCGAAATGGTGGGGTATGTAGGCAAAGTGGCCGTGGGAGAATGTGTGGTGATTCCGGTAACCACAGCGCATGCGTTTAAGGCGGATGAAGCAGCGCGGTTTATTGTCGCGGATATGGCGGAGTTGCCGCAGCACTTGTTAGAGCATGAGCTCTCGGTTTTCACGATAACGCCACCTTTGATGAGCTTCTTGCTGTTTGTTGAGAAGCAGCTGGAATATCAGGTCGATAGTGGCATTGAATCATCAGTTTTAGATGTGTTTTCACTGCTGTTAGAGCAACAACAAGTTAGCAAGAGCATCGACCCAAGAATCCGTGCGGTACAAAGATTGATAGCGGATAATTACGCCCAACCTCTCTCTATTCCACAACTTGCAGAAACGGCCTGTTTGAGTCCCACTCAATTCAAAAAACGCTTCAAAGAGTGCTTGGGTATCAGTGCGCTTAAATACATCACTCGCTATCGTATGGAGAAAGCTCAAGCCCTGTTAACCCATACCGATTTACCGGTTCAATTGATTGCTGAAAACGTGGGTTATAGTGATGTTTCTGCTTTCAGTCGTCGCTTCTCTCAGCACTTTGGGATGTCTCCAAGGGCGTTTCTAGGCTCAATGAAAGAGAGTCTTTAGAAACAACAATAGCGTCCTTTTAGCAAACTAACTTATATCAATCTTCACTATTATCTATTTCAGAACTGAAAATTGGATAATAGAATTGAATCTTGCCATCAATCGCGTTAACGAATTCCAAATGGGCACTTTGGTCATCTTGTTTGCTTCTATTTTATGGGGCACGACAGGCACCGCCGCAAGTTTTGCACCTGATCTAAGCCCATTAGCGATTGGTGCTTTCTCTATGGGCGTCGGCGGTCTAATGCAAGCGGGCTTGGCGTATCGACAAATCCTATTCGCTTTCGACAAACTTATGCAGAACAAGAAGCTGTTGACAGTGAGTGCTTTGGCTTTAGCGGTCTATCCTTTAGCTTTCTATTCTTCAATGAAATTATCAGGCGTGGCGATCGGTACCGTGGTTTCGATTGCTACCGCACCTTTCTTTTCTGCACTGTTAGAGTGTCTTATTAGCAAAAAGAATAATATCAACAAACGTTGGCTTACTAGCTTTGCGATTGGTGTGGTAGGTATTGGGCTGTTGGTGTTTTCAGAATCTTCATCGGCGAATGAATCCGGTGATGATCTCAAGCTGTTAGGTATTGGCTTAGGTCTGGTCGCTGGGTTGTGTTACGCCATTTATTCTTGGGCGACCAAAGCACTGATCGATAAAGGGATTAAGTCACAAGCGGCGATGGGCAGTATTTTTGGCCTCGGTGCAATGCTGTTGCTGCCAACGCTCTGGTTTACTGGTGAGAACCTGTTCTCCTCGCAGATTAACGTATTAGTCATCAGCTATCTGACGTTAATCCCACAATGCTTGGGCTATATCGCGTTCAGTTTTGGTTTACGCCACGTGACTGCGAGCAGTGCCAATCTGCTGACTCTGTTTGAACCGGTAGTTGCAGCGGTGCTTGCGGTCTGTGTTGTCGGTGAGCTGATTCCTTTTATAGGCTGGTTAGGTATGTCTCTGATTGTGTTGTGCTTGTTTATACAGTCGAATCCATCTAAAGGAACGTTATAAGTATTTGTTTTATAGAGCCTAATTGAAATTTATTCATGCGTAATTAGTATAATTGAATAAAATGAGTATCTCAGTTTTAAGAGTGCTGTTATTATCGCTATCAATAGTCGGGGGGCATATACCTTATTTGGTGTTTGCTGAGATCGTTAGTCGAGACCCGTTGAACCTGATTCAGTTAACACTGGCGTAGGGAACTATAAGCACTCGATCTACGTCTGCACCCATGAAAGCTTTCATGAGCCTAATGCGACTTCTCCTTCGATCGGTGTTCGTTCTCCTGCGTCTTGTAAGATAGTAGGAGCGACAATGACACACAGTTCTATTTCAAAAGATTTAACGCCAAAAGCCTCAACTCCAAAATCCTCAACACAGCAGCACTCTGCTGAAGACACGATTCGCACGAATACTCCGATTGTATTGACTATCGCAGGCTCAGACAGTGGCGGCGGTGCAGGTATCCAAGCGGATATTAAAGCCATGTCTGCCACCGGTAGTTTTGCTTGTTCTGTGATTACCGCTATCACTTCCCAGAACACTCAAGGCGTGTCAGCTATTTTTCCTATTCCACTCGACCATGTCGCTAGCCAGTTAGATGCGGTTTTTACTGATCTCAATATCGTGGCAGTGAAAGTCGGCATGTTGGCCGATTCGCAAATCATCAAAGTCGTTGCAGACAAAATTAAGCAATACCGACCTAAGCATCTTGTGATTGACCCTGTGATGGTCGCGACAAGTGGTGATCTTCTTCTAGAAAACTCAGCTATCACGACGCTGAAACAAGAATTGATTCCGCTGGCAGACATTATCACCCCTAACTTGCCAGAAGGCGCGGCGTTAACAGGCAAGCCGGTACCTGAAAGCGAAGCTGAAATGCAGGGCATGATTGAAGATTTACGCGCACTAGGTGCTAAAGCTGTCCTGTTAAAAGGCGGTCACTTAGAGAAGGATGAGAACAGTAACGACTTACTGATTCTGCCAACTACATCTGCTTTGATTAGCGCGAAGCGTTTTCCTACCAAAAATACCCATGGTACGGGCTGTACGCTCTCTTCTGCTATCGCTTCTTTCTTGGCTCAAGGCAACTCGCTTCCAGAGGCTGTCGACCTAGGTAAACAATACATTTCACGCGCGATTGCTCATGCCGACGAACTTCAAGTTGGTCAAGGCCATGGCCCGGTAAATCACTTCTTCGCTGGGCACGGTAATGTCCGTTAATACGGTTGGCGTTCAACTCAGCAATGCCTCCTTACGTTATAACGACAGCGAGCACGTAACCTTATCGGGATTGTCGCTTAGCTTAAATGCAGGTAAGTGGACGGTATTGTTGGGTAGAAGTGGCTGCGGGAAAACCACGGTATTACGTTATCTGGCAGGCTTGTTGGACGACAAGGTAGAGTGGCAGGGCACATTGGCAACCTCTGATGAATTGTCTTTAACGGACCGCATCGCTTACATGGCGCAGCAGGATTTGTTACTGCCATGGCTGTCGGTTATCGACAATGTATGCCTGAGTCATCGCTTTCAAAATCCAGCTTCTGATAAAGCACTTCAAACCAATCAAGCACTAGAGTTATTAGCTGCGGTTGGTTTGGCTGATCACGCGTCTACTATGCCAGATCAATTGTCTGGCGGTATGCGTCAGCGTGTTGCTTTGGCTCGCACTTTAATGCAAGACAAACCAGTGGTACTGATGGACGAGCCTTTCTCTGCGCTGGATGCGGTAACAAGACACAAGTTACAGAGCTTAGCGTGTGAATTGTTAAGAGATAAAACCGTTGTGTTGATTACCCATGATCCACAAGAAGCGGTGCGTTTGGCAGATAACTTGTATGTGTTACAAGGCACGCCTGCAAGCGCTCAGTCATTGTCTGTGCCTAATACCGCGACACCAAGAGTGCTAGACGGTGAATGTGCTGAGCTGCAACAAGCGATCTTAGATCAGTTGGAGCGTGATTATGAATGATCTAACGCGAAGCGAAGTTGGGGCTCGTTCAGCTAACGTACAGACTACCACTACACCTCCTCGTCAGATGAATCCCGTTATGCGTTTGCTTATCAGCAGTGCTGTGATTCTCGGTTTATGGCAAATGGTGGTGGTTATCTTTGAGATGCCTAGCTTCATTCTGCCTGCGCCTGCAGAAGTCTTTTTAAAACTTACTGAACGTTACGATGTGCTACTCAAACACACTTGGGTGACTGCGCAGGAGATCTTACTTGGTCTATTGCTCGGTTTATCCATGGGGCTGTTTTTCGCCCTACAGATGTTGATGTTCGAGCCGCTGAAACGTTGGTTGTTGCCTATCTTAATTGCTAGCCAAGCCATCCCTGTGTTTGCGATCGCACCAGTGTTGATGTTGTGGCTGGGTTATGGCATAGCGTCAAAAGTGGTGATGGCGGCGATCATTATCTTCTTCCCCGTGACCACTTGTTGTTACGACGGTCTGCGAAATACTCCGACGGGTTATCTTGATCTTGCTAAGACCATGGGTGCCTCGAAATGGCAATTGCTCCGTTATATCCAACTGCCTGCTGCGCTGCCAACTTTGGCGTCTGGCATTCGTGTCGCTGTGGTTATTGCCCCAATTGGCGCAGTCGTCGGCGAGTGGGTGGGTTCGAGTGAAGGCCTGGGTTACCTAATGCTGCAAGCCAACGCACGCATGATCATTGATGAGATGTTTGCGGCCTTATTCATCTTGGCGGTGCTGTCTATCTCGCTCTACTTCGTCACCGATAAATTACTCAAAAAAGCTATCCCTTGGGAAAACCAGTGATGGTTCGCTCAATAACACTTGTTTAATAAAGCTTCGCTCACGCTATTTATCTAAACAAAACTTCGTTAAAAATTAGCTCGATACACACAATAATAATATTCAAAAGGAAAGGTTAACTATGAAAAACACCAAATTGGTAGGTGCCGTGGCACTGCTTGCTTCGCTAGTTTCAGGTCATGCATTGGCGGATTCTGAACAAAAAAAACTGACATTGATGTTGGATTGGTTTGTGAACCCGAACCATGGCCCGATTGTTATTGCTCAAGAGCGTGGCTACTTTGCTGACCAAGGCTTAGAGGTTGAAATTCAAGAGCCAGCTGACCCAAGCACGCCAGCAAAATTGGTCGCAGCAGGTAAGGTCGATCTTGCAGTCACTTACCAACCAAGCTTAACCATGGATGTAGCGGCAGGTTTGCCTCTCGTTCGTGCATCTACTCTTATCGCAACGCCACTGAATACGTTGATGGTTTTAGATAATGGCAAGAACGATTCACTAGCGGATCTGAAAGGCAAAAAGATCGGTATTGCGATTGCGGGTAACGAAGAAGCGACCATCGGCACCATGCTAGCTCAAGAAAATGTTGCGTTTACAGACGTGCAAACCATCAATGTCGGTTGGGCACTGTCGTCTTCATTGGCATCAGGCAAGGTAGACGCAATTTGGGGTGGCTTACGTAACTTCGAAACTAACCAGTTAGCCCTTGAAGGCTTTAAAGCGAAAGCATTCTTCCCAGAAGAGCACGGTGTACCCGCTTACGACGAGCTTATCTTTGTTGCGAACGCAAAGCAGCACGACGATGAAGCGATCAAAGCGTTCAACAAAGCACTTGAGCAAGCAACGACTTACATTGTGAACCACCCACAAGAGTCATGGAGTGAATTTGTGGCGTACTCACCAGATACGTTGAACAACGAACTTAACCAACGCGCATGGAACGACACGCTGACTCGTTTTGCACTTCGCCCTTCTGCTGTAGATATGAAGCGTTACGATGATTACGCGCAGTTCATGTTCGACAAAGGCATTATCAAATCACTACCAAAAGCCGCTGATTACGTGCCGACTTTTGACTAAGGAATCTCATGAAATACCAAGACTTAATCCAAGCTTGTCAGCAAGATTGGCAAGACTACACCGAGCATGATTTTGTTAAAACGCTGGCGAACGGCACCCTCGCTCAGCCGTGTTTTTTGCATTACCTGAAGCAAGATTTTCTGTTTTTGAAGCAGTATGCTCGCGCTTATGCATTGGCAATTTACAAGGCTAAAACCTTGGCTGATATGCGTCGTGCACTGCCAAGTGTTCATGCGCTGCTAGATTCTGAAATCTCTCACCATGTGACTTACTGTGGTCAGTGGGGGTTAACCGAATCTGACCTAGAAAACGAACCGGAAGATTTCGGTACGGTGGCTTACACGCGCTACGTTCTAGATGCGGGTATGACGGGTGATCTTGTCGACTTATATGCGGCATTGGCTCCGTGTTCAATTGGTTACGCTGTTATCGGTAAAGTGTTGTTAGAGAGCAGTGATACCGTATTAGAAGGCAACCCATACGCGAGCTGGCTTCAGCTTTACGGCGGAGAAGAGTTCCAATCTGGCGTGGCAACGGGCGCAGAATACTTCAATCAGCTGCTTGCTGAAATTGATATCAACAGCGAGCGCGGTCAGAACATCGTTCATATCTTCAAAACGGCAACGCGTATGGAAGTGGCTTTTTGGCAGCAAGGGCTGAATGCACTTAATGACTAATCACGGCTAAACCTTGTCGCTAGCCAACCTGCAGCGGCTTAAAACGACTTTCTCGAATAAGGATTTACCCATGCTAACTGAACAAATCATCCAATCGTTGCGCGCAGTACGAGAGCAAAAACCACTGGTTGTGAACATCACCAACTACGTCGTGATGAACAATACGGCCAATGCGTTATTGGCGATTGGCGCTTCGCCTATCATGGCGCACTCGCAGCAAGAACTGGCTGAGATGATGTCTTTCTCTGGCGCGCTTGTGATCAACATTGGCACGCTCGACAGTGTTTGGACGCCAAGAATGTGTTTTGCTGTTGAGCAAGCGAACGCGAACAACAAGGTGGTGGTTCTTGACCCGGTGGGTTGTGGCGCAAGTACGCTGCGTACCGAGACTTCTCGTGAAATTGCACGTTTAGCGGATAAGTTAATCATTCGTGGTAATGCGTCTGAGATTATCGCGTTAGCGGGTGAGCAAGCGCAGAGCAAAGGCGTTGATGCGCTAGATAGCAGTGATGCTGCATTAGGCGCAGCGCAATGCTTAGTCGCTGAATACGGTGCGAATGTGGTGATTTCTGGTGAGACAGATTACGTTGTCACCAAAGACAGTGTTGTGACGTTAAACAACGGTCATCCAATGATGCCGTATGTAACCGGCATGGGTTGTACCTTAACGGCATTGACGGGCGCATTTGCTGCTGTTGGTGATGAAAGTGGTTTGGCTGCTGCGGCGGTATTGGGTGTGGTTGGTGAAATCTCGGCTGAGAGCTCACGCGGCCCTGGTAGCTTGCAAATGAACTTACTTGATGAGTTATATCAATTGGATGAAGAGACTCTGATTCAACGTTTGAAGGTTCAGTAGATTCAATCTGGCTATAAGCATTTAGCTCACTAAAAAGCCCCCAACACGAATGTGCTGGGGGCTTTCTTATTATATAAACCGTGTTCGCTATGTTTTCAATAAGCGAGGCTCTAAATAACAGAGACTTTGAATAACAGAGACAGAAAGTTAGCTAGGTTCTAAATCGATTCACTTGGTTTTCTAAGTGATGAGCAACTTCGGTTAAGTCGCTCGCTGCGCCAGAAATGCTGCTTACAGACTCTTGGTTGCTCTGCGCGATGGTATTGGCACCTTGCGCGTTTTCACCCAGTGACTTGGTCAAGCAATCTTGCTCATCTACAGATACTGCAATTTGGCTGTTGGCCTGATTCAAATCTTGGATGTGTTGGTTAATCACATGTAAGTTCTGAGAAGCTTGTTGTGCCTGAGTTGAAGCATCTGAAACCGTGCTGTGACTCTCTTTAATCGACTCTAACGCATCTTTAGCGCCACGTTGCAGTGAGGTGATGAGTTCATCAATCTGGCTTGCAGAATCTTGAGTACGCTTAGCGAGCGTTCTTACTTCATCGGCTACGACAGCAAATCCGCGACCTTGTTCACCCGCACGAGCGGCTTCAATGGCAGCGTTCAATGCCAATAGGTTAGTTTGCTCAGAAACGCCTTTGATTACTTCAAGAATGGCACCAATGTTCATCGACTCTTTGTGTAGATCAGTCACTTTCTGGCTGCTCACCTGCATGCTTTCATCAGCGCTGCCAATTTCATGCAGTGTTTTATCTACTTCTTTTAGACCCATCGCCACATTCTCGGTCGCTTGGTTTGCAACTTGAGACGCGTGGTTAGCACTTGCAGCAATTTCTGATGTGCTCGAAGCCAACTGATCGGCGGCTGACGAGATATTGATCACCTCGCTGTTCAACTGGGTCGCGTTAGTTGAGCTGGTGTTAGTCACTTGATTAAGCGACTCCGACATCTCACCAATACGCACACTAGAGCGGTTCACTTGGCCGACAATATCGCGCAGAGATTCAATGGTGATCTCCATGTTGGTCAGCAGTTCGCCAATCTCGTTCTTGCTCTCGATGTTCACTTCAACATTTAAGTTGCCTTGAGAAAGCTCATTGGTGATCTGTTTAACCTGTGCGATGCCTTTGGTAATAGAACGAGTCACCAACACGGCGCTCGTCATGCCAATCACCAAAGCCACACCCGTTAGCAAGAAGATGATTTGAACTGAACGTTTCTCACTGGCTTGAAGCTCTGGCGTTAATGCTTGTTTCTGTTGCTCTAGAATACTTTGAGCATCGGCTACCGAGATAGCCAAGCTGTCACCAATCGAGGCAAGCGTTGCAGTTCTTTGCGTGTTCTCAATCATCTGCTGATGAACTTGTTCAAAGCCTTTTGCATACGCTTCGCGCTGGTTAGAGAAATCTTCAATCAACTCGCTTTGGTAAGGGGATGATTTAAGAGACTCAATGTCGCCTTCAATACCCGGCAACGCGTATTCAAAGATATCTTTACCCGCTTCATAGGTTTTTAGGTCGTTGTTGTTTGAGTAACTCAGTACAGTGATCTTGGCTGCGAGGAAGTTCTCCATCAACATACCCGCGTATAAGCTCGCGTTTGGATCATTGTTGTTGTAAGACTCATACAACAAGCTCTGCGCGGCTTTGAGGGCGTTGGTTTCTCGTTTGACCATCTCAACATTCACCAATTGGTCGATGAGCAGCTGGCTCTGTTTCATTGAGCCATAAGCCGTGTCAAATGCCGCCACGCTGTCTCGCACTAATTGCAGGCTAGCTAGGCTATCGGTTTTGGTGGTGGTTTGGATTAAGTTGTTGAGCAGTTCATCAATCGCGAGTTTGCTTGATTGATAATTCGTTTCGTATTGCTCATCCAATGACTCTAAGTAACGTTCAGAGGCTAAGCGCATCTGCAGAAAATGCACTTGAATGTTGCCTGACAGTGTCGCTTTCTGGCTAAGTACACTGTATTGGCTAAAGCCGTTCGACAAGGTTTGGATACCTTTGTAACTCACAAAGCCTGAAATGACGAAAAAGAGCAAGCAGATGGCATAACCTAGCTTGATCTTAAATGCTATAGAAAGGTGGCGCATAACTATCCCTATATTTACCTGATTCCTTCACTGCGAAGTATTCCATAAAACAGTGTTCTGGGCAGGCTTAAGTGAATAGTTTGTGTAATAAGTAACGCTTTCGTTAAAAAATCCGGTTTTTTAGTATCGTTTCAATGGGTTGCATATTTGTTGGAGCATGCTTAATTGAGCTAATTGTTTATTAACTTCCATGCACATGATGCAAATTGTCGGTAAAATAGTAGAAACGCAATTTAGACTCCGACTCCAAAGGCACGATATGAACCCTTATAAGCTCTACTTGGTTACTGATGACCTGCAAGATCTTGAAACGCTTAAGTTTGTCGTTGAACAAGCAATCGCTGGTGGTGTCACTATGGTTCAAGTAAGAGAGAAGCATGGAGATGTCAGAGCTTTTATTGAACGTGCGCAGGCCGTTAAGTCGATTTTGGCTGGCTTTGGTGTCCCGCTGATCATTAACGATCGGGTAGACGTTGCGTTGGCTGTGGATGCTGACGGCTTACATTTAGGACAGTCTGATATGCCTGCAGAGTTAGCACGCCAGTTGATAGGTCCAGATAAGATTCTTGGGTTATCAATTGAAACTGAACAGCAGTTACAAGAAGCCGATAGCTTACCGATCGATTACATTGGCCTCAGTGCGCTTTTTGCCACACCGACCAAGACGAATCTAAAGAAACATTGGGGCTATGATGGAATTAAAATGGCGTTGGAGACAACGAAGCTACCGATTGTCGGTATTGGTGGAATTAACGAATCGAACATCCCGCAGTTAGTTGAGAGCGGTATTCATGGGTTAGCACTGGTATCTGCGATATGTCACGCTGAAGATCCAAAACAAGCGACGCAGGATCTGTTGGCTCTAATGGGGGAGTGAAGGGGTATCGGCTAGAAAACAAATGAGGTTAACCATTTGTTTTCTAGTTAAACAACAGGCTCATAGAAAGGCTAAATTGGCCTATCGCTTGAGCTTTTAAGACAATTTATTGAATACACAGTTTTGTTTACTGAGCGCATAAAGCAACAGTACCGATGATCATAAGAACGATCGCGGCATACCAGCCGTATTGTGCGGTCTTATCAGCAACAAACACCTTAATGTAGTTAAGTTCTTCATGCGCCATTGCAATGAAGTCCGTGTAGTTAATCGATAACTCGCGGCTCGCTTCTTTCAAGTCTTGCTGAAGTTTGTTGAAAGCCTCATCGATGAAGCCTTTTGTTTCTGAAACAGACGGAGTAGCAACCAAAGTTAAGCTATTCCAAACTGCCATACGCGATTCATACTCGCTTTCACTGACACAATTAAGTACGCGTAAATCATACTCTCGTTTGTTACGCTCTTTGCCCATTTTCTCAGGGCAAATATTTCTTAAAACGTTCACGACAAATTTTCCAAAAGGTTCATTTAGATATAAAAAAGCACTCGAAGAGGGCTCATAAACTGGGTGCGAATCAATATTCAAAAGTGATCTATTTGAAGCTTTCACAAGTGGTTGCAGGGCAGGGGCACTTATGTGGGAGATTTGAAGTTGGGTCAGTGGTGTTAAAGAGCGATTTGGGTTTGTCGATATCAGTTTGATAAGACAAACCCTTTGGGATCGCATACTAGTTATGTCACTTTGGGATATCAACTAGGGTGTTTTATCCACACGACAAAGAAAATTATCGGCACGAAAAGCGGAAATGAGGTAGTGCTGGAGAAAACACCACCGTCATTGATTTAGGATTCCGTTGCTGAAATAGGTGAACTCAAGGATTGGGGGAGATTAGTTGGCTTGCCATTGATTGTTCTCTAATGAGTGGCCTTTTAGTTTTTCAAGTAAACTTGTTAACACTGGCCCATTGATATGGCTGCGAGACACTAAGCAACCCACTGGAGTAATCCAACCACCATGCTCGTGTGCCACTGGCAGTGCTACGAGATCGCCTTTCTGAATTCCTTCCATCACCATCATTTCAGGCACATTTGCCCAGCCAACATTCTGTTCAACGAGATCGATGATTGTTTTGTGGTTGTTGGCATACCAAAGCATGGAGCTGATGCCATAAGTGAACCACAATTCGCGCTGCTTCGAGCTACGATGCACACATTGGCGGTAGCGCTTTAGGTCTGAGTCTTGAACGACGGGCATTTGGCTCAGCTCGTGAGTGGCGGAGCTAACTGTAAGAAAACGTGCTTGACCCAGTAAGAAGAAGTCCATATCTACTTTAAGTTCACCATCCGCATAGATGATGCCAATTTGTGCTTTTCCGCGTCTGACTAAGTCTTCAACATCGAAGGTTGAGGTGGTAATAATATCGAAGTGTGTGATTGGAAACTGGTCGGCTAGTGAGCTGATTATCTTAATAAAATTCTTATCTATGATGCTCTCATCAATGGCAATGATCAGTTCGTGTTCATCTTCTTGTGTCAGCGATTCTACTTTTTGGTCGAAGTACTTTTGTTGGTCGAGAATCGACTTAGCGACAGGCAATAACGTTTTACCTGTGTTGGTCAAAACAGGGATGTTTTTCTCGCGGTTAAATAGCTCTTGGTTGATGGCAATTTCTAGGTTGGCGATCGATTGGCTGACACCAGACTGAGCGCGTTTCAGCTTGCGTGCTGCAGCAGAAAAAGAGCCACTTTCACACACGGTGACGAAGACTTTTAGTTGCTCAAAACTGTACATGTTACTTCTCGCTCAATAGCAAATGGGATGATAATGCTCAAGCTATCACTAATCGTGATGGCTGTTAACTTTCTCTTATTATTTCCGATGACATAATCCGAGCTAATCCAACACATACTAGATTATTTAGAGGAATGTATGAGTACGTTAGAAAGAGTGTTCCACTCAGTGTTATTCGAAGCTTTGGCCGTAACACTTTCAATTATAGGCTTGGCGATATTTACCGATCATGATGTGAATGCCTTATCAGGAACCATGATAGTTGTCGCGACACTCGCGATGATTTGGAACTACTGTTTCAACCGCATTTTTGATCGCTACTTCACGGGTGAAAAATCAAAGCGTTCGCTTAAGCTGAGAATATTCCATGTGGTTTTGTTTGAAGCAGGCTTGTTGATAGCGACGATCCCAGTGATGGCTTTCTTGCTTAATGTGGGGATTTGGCAGGCATTCTTAATGGATATCGGCGTGACCATTTTTATTACCATTTACGCGTTTGTGTTTAATCTGATTTACGATCACGTGAGATCGTTCTTGGTACGCAGATCTTTCGCGGTTAAATTTGGAGCGAGCTAAAAGTGGTCTTAATCCTGGCGAGGGAGAAGTAACCTCGTCATTCTAAGCTCATCTCCGTCAACACTCCCTCAAAAAAGCGCAAAACGCTTTTAACCGATCCTTCGGGAAGCGTTTTGCTTTTTAGTGATGCAACGTTATCGGCTTCCCGAGTAGCCCACTTATTGTTGGCAGTTCACTTGAAAATCGATTAGAGCGCTTAGGCTTTTTCGGTTTTCTGCGTGTCATCCAATGCAAAGTAGATTTTAGAAACAATCACTTCGGCAACCAGAATGGTAAATACCACTGCAAAGAAGGCGACGACACCGTTCCAAGGCCCCGTGAAATCCACTTTGTTACCAAATAAGATATTGATGGCTTCTAGCATCACGAATTTTGAACCGACGAGAATCACATAGCTCGACAGGCCTCTGTAGATCTTAGGGGCAGTGCCGGGTTTCGACTTGAAGTAATCCGCGAGCTTATGTTCTAAGCCGATAGACAACTTGAGCAACAGCTGTAGCAAAATCGCAGCAGCAAATGAGATGGTGAAAGACTCGATATTGACGAAGTCCCAATATTCATCAAAAAAATTGAGAACGGTTAAATCAACGAGTACGGCGAGTGTGTAACCGACAAAGAGCCGTTGGGGCGTATTAAATCCATATACTTTTTCTATATTGCTCATCTACATCTTCCTGAGTAAAGGGTCATAAAAAACTTAGGAGATAAACTTATAACTTTCAAACGCTTATTATTTTATATGCGAAACAGCTCTTAAAGTGGGAGTGGCGCATTATGGTAAGGGCTCTTCTCCGCTTAGATGAGCTTGATTTCTGGGTAAAAGGTAGAGTGAGTTTC
>NZ_JBFSUD010000078.1:0-20596 GCF_041467175.1 Vibrio sp. 10N.247.310.24 | reverse complement strand
CACAACGGTATGCTAAGAACAAAAATGCCGTTCACTCTTAAGTGAACGGCATTAGCGCTACAAGAGCGCCGTTTATCTAAGAAAATCTGTATCGTAGAGTTAACTTAACGGTCTTAGGTAAGCAAGGAAACGCTTCTCTGCGAATTTGAAAATCGCAATGATGATAAACGTTAGCGCCATGTAGAATAGACCTGCAGTTAGGAAAGACTCGAATGGAGCGTAGTAACGAGAGTTGACCAAACGTGCAGCACCAGTTAGATCCATAATGGTTACGATACCTGCTACCGCTGAACCATGAAGCATAAAGATAACTTCGTTACTGTAAGCCGGTAATGCACGACGTAGAGCACTTGGCAAAATGATGCGGCGGTAAGTCTTTGGTGTGCTCATGCCGTACGCTTTCGCGGCTTCAACCTCACCTTTCGGTAAGCCATTAATAGCACCACGAATGATCTCTGCAGTATATGCTGATGTGTTCAGAATAAACGCAACTAAAGCACAGAACCACGCGTTTTCCCATAGTGTATCTTTTACTGGGAAGAATTGGTCCATACCGTAGTAAATCAGGTACAACTGCACCAATAACGGCGTACCACGGAAGAAATAAATGAACGACCAAGCCGGAGCGTTAATCAGCATATTTGGACTATTGCGAGCGATAGCTAATGGTATGGCTACGAATAAGCCAACAATCAAAGCGACACAAACCATCCAAGCCGTTGTCCACAAACCACCAAGGTAAATCGGCAGGCTTTCAATTATCAATGAAAAGTCCATAACTACCTCGCGTGGATACTGAATTTACGTTCAACCAACTTAAGTAAGCCCGTCGAAACACTGGTGAAGAATAAGAAGATGATTGCCACCGTCATATAGAAGGTAAATGGCATTTTGGTTGAACCCGCCGCCAGAGCGCTAACACGTACCATGTCTTCAAGGCCAATAATAGAAACCAGCGCGGTAGTTTTTAGTAAAACCAACCAGTTATTACCAAACCCCGGCAATGCGTGACGAATCATTTGCGGTAATAGAATACGACGGAATGCTAAGACAGGGCCCATGCCATAGGCCTTTGCCGCTTCCATCTCACCGCTGTCGACAGCCATTATCGCACCACGGAAGGTTTCTGCCATGTACGCGCCGAAGATGAATCCAATGGTTAAGACGCCAGCAATGAATGGGCTGACATCAATATAATCAGGTAGGTAAGCGGTCCATTCGTGGTTAGGGTCACTTGATGTGAACCACTCATTGAGCCACTCATTGATGGAATACAAACTGTTGTTTAAAAGGATTTGTCCACCAAAGAAAATTAGCATCATCAATACGAGATCGGGTATACCTCGAATAACGGTTGTGTAGAGGGTTGCAATTGCACGAGCCCAGCGATAAGGCGCGAGTTTAGCTAAGGCACCTAGCATACCAAGAACCATAGCTAAAATTAGCGACAGTAAGGCAACTTCGATTGTAAGCACCGCCCCTTTCAGGATCGACGCTTCATATCCTTGTAAATCAAACATAATGAATTCCAACAGAACTGCGAAAAAGTTGGTAAGACAGGGAGAGGTGAGCCTCTCCCTTAAGAAGTGACGCTAAAGATTACTTACCGTATACGTCGTAGTTGAAGTATTTAGCAGCGATATCTTGGTAGATGCCTTTTTCACGTAGTGAAAGGATTGCAGCATCTAATTGCTTAGTCAGATCTTTGTCTTGCTTACGTAGAGCAATACCAAAACCTTCACCGAACCACTTAGGATCAGTTAGTGATGGACCAACAAACTCGTAGTCTTCGCCACCCGCTTTGTTTAGTACGCCTTCTTCTAGAGCAGATGCATCACCCAGTACAGCAGCAACACGACCGTTAGCTAGATCAAGGTAGGCTTCGTCGAATGAGCCGTAACGAACGATTTCTACTGTGTCGCCGTAGTTATCTGTTAGGTACTTGTCGTGGGTTGTTGCACGTTGAACGGCAATTTTTTGACCACTTAGATCATCAAAGTTAAGGCCTGCACCTTTTTTAGCGATGAACTTGTTTGGGATAAGTGCGTATTTACCTGTGAAATCAATCTTTTTCTTGCGCTCTTCCGTGATAGACATTGCCGCAATGATCGCATCATATTTACGAGCAAGCAGAGAAGGAATAATACCATCCCAATCTTGTGCAACGATCTTACACTTCACCTGCATTTCAGTACAAAGCGCGTTAGCCATATCGACATCGAAGCCTTTCAGCGAACCGTCAGCTTCTGTCCAGCTAAATGGAGGGTAAGCACCTTCAATACCGAAACGTACTGTTTTCCATTCTTTTGCTTGAGCTACGCCCGTTGCAGCAGTTGCAGCAAGTGCCGCGACTAATAACCACTTTTTCATATCCCTACTCCTGTGATTTAGGTTTTCATGTTTTGCTAATTTTAATATTGTGTTTGTTGTTACTTATTAACTTACTTGTTGTGTTTCATTGTTAACACTGTCGCCATTTACCTTAGCAACAGCATTTCAATTCTGATTAGTAAATCGATGATATAAATTGTTGTAATCGCTCAGATTCAGGCTCAGTAAACAGTTTAGCTGGATCGCCCTGTTCTTCCACCAAGCCTTGATGTAAGAACATCACATGATTTGATACGTCACGAGCAAAAGCCATTTCATGTGTTACCACAAGCATGGTTCTTCCCTCTTCTGCTAGATCGCGCATTACACCAAGTACTTCCCCTACTAACTCAGGATCAAGTGCCGATGTTGGTTCATCAAATAGCATTACTTCAGGATCAACCGCTAACGCTCTTGCAATCGCAGCACGCTGTTGTTGTCCGCCAGATAAATGACCCGGGTAGTAATCTTTGCGTTCATATAGCCCTACTTTCTTCAGTAGCAGCTCAGCATTTTCAATCGCTTGTGCTTTAGGTACACCTAAGACGTGAACAGGCGCTTCGATAACATTTTCGAGAACGGTCAGATGAGACCACAGGTTGAAACCCTGAAAAACCATTGCTAAGCGAGAACGGATTCGCTGTACTTGTTTTTCATTGGCAGGAACAGAAACACCTTGGCGGTTGTTTTTCATTTGAATTAATTCACCATTAACCCAAATCTCGCCAGCAGTAGGTGTCTCTAAAAGGTTGATACATCTAAGGAAAGTACTTTTACCCGACCCTGAAGATCCGATAATCGATACTACATCGCCTTTATGCGCAGAAAGTGAAATTCCCTTTAAAACTTCATTTTGACCAAACGTTTTGTGTAAATCCTTTATGTCCAGCGCCGGTACATCTTTCATGCGCTTTCTCTCCCAAGTTTGTGAAAATGCAAGGTACTCCGACCTTTTCATGCGATACAAACTAGCACCACACGGAATAACATGCAACAAATTATTAACCTAATAATTTGGAATAAATAGCGATTCACTCTGACTTATTATGCAAAATGTAGCGTTTTCACCTCAATTTAATGAATGAGTTCTATCAATAAGTCGTAATTACCACTCTTACATTGTTTAAATAAAGTTAATCAAAATGAGATTCTCGTAGCTTGGTGCCTCACAAGAAAAACACATTTTGTGAACTTAAAAACTGCGCTGCCAACAAAATTTAACACCCGCAGTAGTACACCAAACTCACTATACGAGAACGTTATTTGAAGGTCGTTGAGTGGTTAAAACTTCATAGGCATAAGAGACCAGTTACTAATAGTGAAACCACTCAGTAAGTAAGAGGTATCCGGCTGATGCTATGTAGAGCAAGACATGAAGAAGATAGCTAACGTCAATTTGTGAAAACTAATTACACAATTCATCAACGGTACGTTAATGAATCGCTTCGTTTTGTAGCTTTCTTTCACATAAACTCATAAAGTGATCAAGATCAATCACCCTAAAGGGTAAGCTTGTTAGACTCAGCAGCAAAGAATAAGGCGTTAAAAATGCCAAACATTTCTTTTAACTTAGCTGCATAAAGCACATCAAAACCGTGCAACATAATATTAATAAGTTATAACTAAGAAATAACGCAATTACGCGAAATTTTATAATTCAATTTTAGAATTACTAACATAAAAATATGAGGAATCTATGTCAGACGTTGTGAATAATGCGAACTCTGAAGTAGAAGAGAAAAGCTATAAAGAGCTACACCGCCCTGCTTCTGAATTTGAGAGCCGCTCAGATTACTTAGATCACGAACTTCAAATCATGAAGCCTCGTCGTTTTGGCCTAAACCTTCCAGGCCGTGATTTCCGTTTTGAACTTGAAGATCTTGTTCCTGCACTTGCTGGTACCATCGGTATCATCGCGATGTACTCTGCAGTAATGATGTCTTGGGCTGATGGCCTAACTCAAGCTTGGGATCACGTAAACCTAGGTAAAGACTTCGCGATTGAAGTTGCTCGTGTAGAAATGCTGATTCCTGCACTGCTGTTCTGTATCCTTGCTTCTGGTTTCTTCAACCCGAAAGCAAACCTTGCCGGTAACCACGGCCCAATGATTCCTCTTATTGGTACCATCGCTCTCGCTGGTGCTCACCCTCTTGCATTGGCTATCCTTATCGGTGTCTTCGGTCTAATCCTAAGTTTCCTAAAAGGCGGCTCCAAGCTGGTTAACCTGACTTCGGAAGGTACCGCTGGTGGCTTGCTCATTTTCTTAGGCCTAACAGGCACCATGAGCCAAATTAACTCAATTCAAGCATGGGCGGTTGGTCTTCAATCTTCTACTGTTGAAGCGGGTAGCATGGGTTACGTTGGTTTAATCGTTCTTGCTATTACTATTGCTATCTATGCTTTCTTAGCAAAAGTGAACAAGCGTTGGTTAGCTATCCCAGTTTGTGCATTCACAGGCCTTGCTATTGCATTAGCATTGGGCGCTGGTTTCGATATCGTATTCGAAACTGAAATGGGTATCCCAAACCTAAACCCAGTTTACTGGTGGGGTTCGACTTCTGAAGGTTGGATGCTTGGCTTGCCAAACGTTGAACACTTCATCGCTTCTCTACCATTTGCAATCCTAGCGGTAGCGATGTGGTCACCTGACTTCCTAGGTCACCGTATCTTCCAAGAACTAAACTACCCTAAAAAGTCTGAAAAAGTTCTGATGGACGTTGATGACACTATGACTATGTGTTCAGTTCGTCAAATGGTGGGTACAGCGGTTGGTGGTGGTAACATCACTTCTTCTTGGGGTACTTACATGATCCCAGCAGCAATCGCGAAACGTCCAATTCCTGGCGGCGCAATCTTGCTTGGTTCTCTATGTATTATTGTTGCGATTCTTGGTTTCCCAATGGACGTTGCAGTATGGCCACCAGTGATGCGTGTTGCGCTACTTGTAGGTGTATCTCTACCTCTACTTGAAGCGGGTATGCAAATGGTTAAGGATTCAAAGGATTCTCAAGCAGCTGGTATCTGTATCTTCGGTTCAGCGGTTGTTAACCCTGTATTAGCATGGGCTCTGACTATGCTTCTTGATAACAACGGTCTAATTGGTGATAAAGAGCGTGCGAAGCGTCTATCATTTGTAGACAAGATTGTAATCCCAGTTGGCGTTTTAGTTATCTGTTTAGTAGCAATGCTTGCAGTTGGTATGCTAGAAAGTCAATATGGCCTAAAAGCTTGGCTATAATGCTCATTACTACACAAAAGTAGTATCGGGATTAAAAAAAAGTTTGGGTGGCAACCCCTGCCACTCAAATTTTTTCAACTTTTTTTGGCATTTATTGATTTAGTTTAAGGTTTACAGAAATTTTTTAGCGTAGTCTTGAATACATAGAGTAAAGACAACATATAAAAGGTAGTGACAATATATATAACCATATGACGCTCATATGCTCATATATATTGTTATTAATAAGAGTGTACTACCCTTACGAGGGGCGCTGGCTCAACAGTGTTAATGTACGTATTTTTTCTACTAAAAAGGTAGGTATGTCATGGCAGAGCAATTTGCTAAAGCTTGGGAAGATTTTGCTGCAGGTGAGTGGCAAAGCGAAGTAAACGTTCGTGATTTCATTCAAAAGAACTACACGCCATATGAAGGCGACGAGTCTTTCCTAGTTTCTGAGGGTACTGAAGCAACTAACAAGCTTTGGTCTTCGGTAATGGAAGGTATCAAACAGGAAAACGCAACTAAAGCACCTGTAGATTTCGATACTTCTGTTATCTCTACCATTACTGCTCACGATGCAGGTTACATTGAGAAAGATCTTGAGACTATCGTTGGTCTACAAACTGAGAAGCCACTAAAACGTGCAATCATCCCTAACGGTGGTGTACGTATGGTTGAAGGTTCTTGTAAAGCATACGGTGAAACTCTTGACCCAATGGTTTCAAAAATCTACTCAGAATACCGCAAAACACACAATGCTGGCGTTTTCGATATCTACACTCCTGATATCCTAAAATGTCGTAAGTCTGGTGTTCTGACTGGTCTTCCTGATGCTTACGGCCGTGGTCGTATCATTGGTGACTACCGTCGTGTTGCACTTTACGGTATCAACTTCCTAATGAAAGACAAAGCTGCTCAATTCGCTTCTCTACAAGAGCGTTTCGAGAACGGCGAAGATCTTGCTGCTACAATGCAATTGCGTGAAGAGATCTCTGAGCAACATCGTGCTCTAGGTCAAATCAAGCAAATGGCTGAGAAATACGGTTTCGATATCTCTGAGCCAGCTCAAACTGCTCAAGAAGCTATTCAGTGGACTTACTTCGGCTACCTAGCTGCGGTTAAATCTCAAAACGGTGCTGCAATGTCTCTAGGTCGTACTTCGACTTTCCTAGACATCTACATCGAGCGTGATATCGCTGCTGGCAAAATCACAGAAGACCAAGCACAAGAGATGATCGACCACTTCGTAATGAAGCTGCGTATGGTTCGTTTCCTACGTACTCCTGAGTACGATGAGCTATTCTCTGGCGACCCAATCTGGGCTACAGAGTCTATGGGTGGTATGGGTGTTGATGGTCGTACGCTAGTAACGCGTTCGAACTTCCGTTTCCTTAACTCTCTATACACTATGGGTCCTTCTCCAGAGCCAAACATCACTGTTCTTTGGTCTGAGCAACTACCTGACGGCTTCAAGCGTTTCTGTGCGAAGGTATCTATCGATACTTCTTCTATCCAGTACGAAAATGATGACCTAATGCGTCCTGACCTTGGTTCTGATGATTACGCAATCGCTTGTTGTGTATCACCAATGATCGTTGGTAAGCAAATGCAGTTCTTCGGCGCTCGTGCTAACCTTGCAAAAACTATGCTTTACGCAATCAACGGCGGCGTTGATGAGAAGCTTAAAATGCAAGTTGGCCCAGTTGGAGACAAGATCACTGACGAAGTACTTAACTACGATGACGTAATGGATCGCCTAGACACATTCATGGATTGGTTAGCTAAGCAATACGTGACAGCTCTAAACAGCATTCACTTCATGCACGACAAGTACAGCTACGAAGCGTCTCTAATGGCTCTTCATGACCGTGACGTTCGTCGTACTATGGCTTGTGGTATCGCTGGTCTGTCTGTTGCTGCTGACTCACTGTCTGCAATCAAATTCGCGACTGTTAAACCAATCCGCGACGAAGATGGCATTGCAACTGACTTCGAAATCGAAGGCGATTACCCTAAATACGGTAACAACGACTCTCGTGTAGATGATATCGCTTGTGAACTAGTTTCTACGTTCATGAACAAGATCCGTAAGCTTAAGACTTACCGTGATTCAATCCCTACACAGTCAGTTCTTACTATCACGTCTAACGTGGTATACGGTAAGAAAACAGGTAACACTCCAGACGGTCGTCGTGCTGGCGCTCCTTTCGCTCCTGGTGCAAACCCAATGCACGGTCGTGATGAGAAAGGCGCTGTAGCTTCACTAACGTCTGTAGGTAAACTACCGTTTGCTGATGCTCAAGATGGTATCTCTTACACTTTCTCTATCGTGCCAAACGCACTAGGTAAAGAAGAAGATAGCCAACGTGCTAACCTTGCAGGCCTAATGGATGGTTACTTCCACCACGAAGCTGGCATTGAAGGTGGTCAACACCTTAACGTGAACGTTCTTAACCGTGAAACTCTAGAAGACGCAGTTAAGCACCCTGAGAAATACCCTCAGCTAACGATTCGTGTTTCTGGTTACGCTGTACGCTTTAACTCTCTGACTACAGAGCAGCAAGCTGACGTAATCGCACGTACATTTACTGAGTCTCTATAAGCTCACGCTCAATAGACAGTAAAAACTATTAGCCTCGCCAATGTGCGGGGCTTTTTTATATCTACCCTAAATCTCATCAATGCCCCCTCCCCTTAGAAAGATTAGATTGGCCACAAAAAGCACACTCGCATTCACTTTTTTTCTACAAACCGACTCAAACTACGGTACTATTTCTGTTCATCATTTTAGAGTAACCGCTACATGAAATACCTTCGTTATTTACCACTGATTCTCCTCTCTTGTTCATCACTGGCATCTGAACGCTCTACGTTAACTTTTGCGTTAGACAACGATGGTATCTTTGGTGTCGATCAAGACTATACCAACGGTTTATTTCTGGGTTACACATCGTCAAGTATTACGCCATACGCTTGGGTAAAACCATTGAGCCTTTCCTATTGGGGCGCAAGCTCTTTAGATAAGTGGGAAATCACCATTGGTCACAAGATGTACACGCCTTCTGACATTGAATTAGAAAAACCATCAGCCAATGATCGTCCATACGCAGGTTACCTACATACAGAATTCAACTACATCAGCTTGAACCCACAACAAGCCCAGCGTTTTAACATCACGTTTGGTACTACAGGCGAGCGAGCACTTTCCGAAGACGCTCAAAAACTGGTTCACTCAATCACTAAATCAGACGAACCTATGGGTTGGAAGTATCAAGTTGATGATGAGTACGCAGGTAGCCTTGGTTACTTAAGTCATTTCAACCTAATGCGTAATCAAGCATTAGCGAATACTGACTTCGAGATATCTAACGTATCAGAGATCAACGTTGGTAATTTTAGAAGCGACATTTCTACTGGATTTATGTTCCGTTGGGGTACTGACTTGGGCGGCAACTTTGGCGCAGCGAACATCAGCACAGAAAACCCATTCAAAGCAGGCATGATAGGTGCTTCAAATACAGGTTGGTTTACTTACGCAGGTCTTGAAGGGCGTTACCGATTTAATGACCTGACTGTCGAAGAGGATCGTTCCGGTGTTAATGATTATGCAAAGAAAAATGACAAAGATCCTGCGATCTACGATGTGACTTTAGAAAACATTCAAGCGACAGCCGTACTTGGTGTTGCTTGGTATAACCGATACGTTGGTGCTTCTTTCGCACTTACCGCAAAAACACCCGATTACCAAGAAGCAACAAAGTCAGTGTACGGTACTGGTGGCATCACTATGTTTGCTTTCTTCTAGCCATAGAAAAGGCTTTCACCGCCTGCTTTTCAAGTTAAATAAAGGCAATCATCTTCACAGGTGATTGCCTTTATTTTTAAAGACCTAGTTACTATTTGACCCTATTTTATGTACCGTTTTTGTAATAAAATAAACGGTATAAATTCCTATACGAGAATAGCTCATGTCTACAACTGGTCGCATTCACTCATTCGAATCTTGTGGTACTGTCGATGGCCCTGGTATCCGCTTTATTGTGTTTCTTCAAGGCTGCTTAATGCGTTGTATGTACTGCCATAATCGCGATACATGGGATCTTCATGACGGAAAGGAAGTAACGGTCGAAGAGATCATTAACGAAGCAAAATCATACCGTCATTTCATGAAAGCCTCTGGCGGTGGTATCACCTGTTCAGGTGGCGAAGCGATGCTACAACCTGAGTTTGTTCGTGATTTTTTCCGCGCGGCTCAAGCTGAAGGCATCCACACTTGTCTTGATACTAATGGCTATATTCGTAAACACACTGAAGTGGTCGATGAAGTACTAGAAGCCTCTGATCTGGTAATGCTGGATCTTAAACATATGCGAGATGAAATTCACCACGATTTCATTGGTGTATCCAACCGACGTACTCTGGATTTTGCACGCTACCTACACAAAATAGGTAAGAAGACGTGGATTCGTTATGTGATTGTTCCTGGCTACACAGATACGCCAGAAGATGCGCATCTTCTGGGTGAATTCATTAAGGACATGGATAACATCGAAAAAGTAGAACTGCTTCCATACCACAAGCTAGGTGCTCATAAGTGGGAAGCATTGGGTCACGACTACCCTCTTGAAGGTACAAATCCGCCAAGCAAAGAAAAAATGGACGAGATTGTTGCTATCCTCAGTCAATACCATTCAAACGTAAAATACTAATTTAGACTTACGTTAATAGTGATTTCAAACGCCTCAATTTCGATTGGGGCGTTTTCTTTTTTGGTTAAAACAATCCTTTCACTTTTCTTTACAACTTTTGTTTATCAATTCAAAAAATCATATTAAATCCGTGTTGAGATCATGTTTCCACTCTTAGGAATGCTGTTACTCTTACTGCAACAAAATAATATAACATTTAGTTTTTTAGTGAGGTTCCTCCCATGGAAATGACCAATGCTCAGCGTCTAATTCTATCAAATCAATACTACCTAATGTCTCAAATGGATCCTGAGAACTCAGCTAAATACCAGCGTCTACAAACGATTGTAGAACGTGGTTACGAACTCCAAATGCGTGAGCTTAACAAAGAATTTGGTTGTTTAACTGAAGCAGAATGTCGCGAAATTATCGACATTATGGAGATGTACCATGCGATGCAAGAGTCGAATAAAATGCTTGCAGATCAAGAGCGTGCGGAAGTCGATCAACGTCGTCTACAATTCCTAGGTTTCGATATCGCTTCTGAAGCACAAATCGTACATTACGTGCGTTTCCTTGTTGACTCTGAAGGACTTTACCCTCAATTTGACAAAGCAGATCACCACTTCAATAGTCAAATGCCAATGTTAGAAAAGTACCGTCGCATGCTAACAACGTGGCGTAACTGCCCTCGTCAGTACCACCTATGTGCGACAGAGCTATCTCAAATATTTAGTGCTTAGTGCATTAGAAGATTAGCTTTAACTAGGCTTATAAAATTTCAAAAAAAGGGTTACTCATCATGAGTAACCCTTTTTTAATATTCATATATGAAGCAATAAGCCAAAGCTCCTAAAATACATAAGCGACACCGACGTTTGCGGCCATGTTAATGCCACTTTCAAGTATTGGGCTATTTTCAATATCACCTTCAAGGTTGGTATAACGAACACCACCAGCGATGGTCTTTAAAGAAATGGCATTGGCTGCTTGATATTGGAGAGTGTCGCACTTCGCAGTTGAATTCGGGCATGTAGAACTTGTTTTATTTTAAGTCAAAGATAATAAACAGTAATGGCATAACCACCGCTGAAATTACATTCCATAACATATGAGAAATAAAGACAGAAAGGCAAGCATAAATATTGCCATATCTCATCCGTACATATTCATATGTTAAAGCTAGAGCAAGTCCAGTTGCCAACACTATAATTGCGTTTATCGTAGAATTACCTAGGTGACACAAAGAAAATATAGTAGCTGAACCTAAAATTGAGAATGTTGGGCTTCCTTGTGCATGACGAAGAATCGTTTGTATAAAACATTGAAATATTAGAGTTTCAGTAAATGGTGCATCAATTAATATAAAAAACAATGCAGAAAAAATTTCATCATCACTCGTATCCAGAAGAATATTACCAAAGCCATTTAGAAGGAAATAATCTAAAAAAACAAAGATCAATGCCCATAACCATGCTAAACCGTAAACGCGAATAAAAAACTGTTTACTATTTAATTCTAACGCATCGTAAATTAAACAATTCATCCTGAAAACCAAGTTAAATCTCCATATTTAATACTCATTAAAGCTATTTAACCCATATCCCTCAGCATAAATAAAATAGCTATCAATTTTTATTGATAATAATTAATCATATTATTTCCGTACAAAACGTGACACGCAAGGCATATACACACGACTTATATGTAAAATAAGATTTCGAATGTTGTTGACATCTAGATCAAATAGGTTTCATCGAAAAGAAGGGGCTCTGGGAGGTGTTATATGAACAGGTATAAGAGAGTGGAATTAAGCCATTGAAAGAGTTCGTTCAAAAACTGAGTCCTTATCTTCACGGCATTATCGCATCGGCAAGTTCCCCGTTAAATACTTGCACATTGGAATATGGGTAAACAACAAGATAAAGCTAATCAAGTGAATGTAGCACTTATTATCTGAAATTGGGGGTATCGAGATACAGTCTACTTCTTCTTGAAGATAAAAGTGGCTTTCTCCGGAAAGCCGCTGTGAACCAATAAAAAGGGTTACTCATCATGAGTAACCCTTTTTTCTTTTCGTCTATAACGAGAAAAACAACAGCACCTAGAAGACGTATGCTACGCCAACATTCGCTGCCATATTAATACCGCTTTCAAGTATTGGGCTGTTCTCAATATCACCTTCAAGGTTGGTATATCGCACACCGCCGGTTACTCGAACATTTGGCGTCACATGCAGATAACCACCTAAACCGATAAAGTATTGGCCATCCCAGTCAGCGTCAAATTCATCTAAATTGGTTCTCGCCGCTTCCGATGAACTCACTCCGTACAGGTGATTATTCAAACGCTTACTGTTATACGAGTAACCAATAGATGGTGTAATCGCCCAGCCATTACGACGAATTGGTAGGCGCCATGCCGCTTCTGCATAGATGCCATTGTGCCTAAACCCTAAGTCTGAGCCCGCTGTCGCTTCAAACATACCGACCAATGTAATCACTTGATAGCTTACACCTCCCAACACCGACGCTTTACGCTCATCTAACTTTTGAATATCAACGTTATCAGAATCACCCGGCTTTAATGTCCTCGAATCATAAACCGCTCGAAACACGATATTCTGTGGTGAGCCCGCAGGAAGTAAGCGATAACCCGCACTGAATCCACGCATGAAAAAGTGCTCACCTTCATAACCAATCATAGGGATCACAGCACGGTTTGACGGTGTATCTTTATAGACAGCAGGAGAATAAGAAGCGGCAACGCCTAGTGACCACTGTGAGATTTTTGCATGTGTTGCTGTCGAAGCCAGTAACGCAACACTGATAGCCACTATTTTTAACCCATAATTCTTCACTACATCTACCTATTTATTGAGCAATTTTTGATAACGCCGCGCATTATATGGTACTTCATTCCAGAAGATCAATAGAGCTCAGTTATACATCTAATACACATAAATTCAGTGTGAGTATTATTAAGCGACCTAAAATCACAAAACAAACGGCTAGATCCCCTCGAATGTAAAATAATTGGATTCTACACGCCTCAAGTTGCCTATTGCGCTCGCTAGGTTTTTCACACGCAAAATTGTAAATAAATACATAATTGTTAAGCAAAATTGTGCAAGCGGGTCTAACCTTAAAATGTAGGGAGAGCCTATTTTTCAATCGCTCATCAGTTTTGACTGGTTAACAAGGGGAATGTGACTATGAGTATTTTTGACCACTATCAATCACGTTATGAAGCAGCCAAGGAAGAAGAGCTCACATTGCAAGAGTTCTTAGGGCTGTGTAAAGACGATAAAAGTGCTTACGCTAACGCTGCCGAGCGCTTATTACTCGCCATCGGCGAACCGGAGGTTATAGACACCGCTCAAGACCCCCATCTAAGTCGTATTTTCTCGAACCGTGTCATCTCACGCTACAGCGAATTTAAAGATTTCTACGGCATGGAAGATGCGATTGAACAGATTGTTTCTTACCTAAAACACGCTGCACAAGGCTTAGAAGAACGGAAGCAAATCCTTTACCTGCTTGGCCCTGTGGGCGGTGGTAAATCATCCCTTGCTGAAAAACTCAAAGCACTGATGCAAAAGCTACCAATCTATGTGCTGTCTGCAGATGGTGAACGAAGCCCTGTGAATGATCACCCCTTCTGTCTATTCGACGTAAACGAAGATGGCGACCTTTTGAAACAAGAGTACGGAATAGAGAAACGTTACATACGCTCTATCATGTCACCTTGGGCAGCGAAACGCCTCCATGATTTCGGTGGTGATATCTCTAGATTTAAAGTCATCAAACTACGCCCTTCGATTCTCGACCAAGTTGCGATCGCGAAGACAGAGCCTGGTGATGAAAACAACCAAGATATTTCGTCTCTGGTTGGTAAAGTCGATATTCGTAAACTTGAACACTTCTCTCAAGATGACCCTGATGCCTACAGTTACTCTGGTGCGCTGTGTAAAGCCAACCAAGGTGTGATGGAATTCGTGGAGATGTTCAAGGCGCCAATCAAAGTCTTGCACCCACTTCTAACGGCAACGCAAGAAGGTAACTTCAACGGTACTGAAGGACTTTCTGCACTGCCGTTTGACGGTATGATTCTGGCTCACTCAAACGAATCCGAGTGGCAGACCTTCCGTAACAACAAAAACAACGAAGCCTTTCTCGACCGTGTGTACATTGTAAAAGTCCCTTACTGTCTGCGCGTCTCTGAAGAAGTTAAGATCTACCAAAAACTGCTTGAGCACAGTGAGCTATCCAAAGCCCCTTGTTCACCAAGCACACTCGATCTGCTATCGCAATTCAGCATCCTATCGAGACTGAAAGAGCCTGAAAACTCTTCTCTGTTCTCAAAAATGCGTGTTTACGATGGTGAAACTCTAAAAGACACCGATCCAAAAGCGAAGAGCTACCAAGAGTACCGAGATTATGCCGGCGTTGACGAAGGCATGTCTGGGCTATCAACGCGTTTCGCCTTTAAGATCCTGTCTCGTGTATTTAACTTCGACCAAGCCGAAGTGGCGGCAAACCCGGTTCACTTGTTCTACGTGATTGAACAGCAAATTGAACGTGAGCAGTTCCCTCAAGAGACCGCTGAGAAGTATCTTGAGTTCTTGAAAGGATACCTAGTACCGCGTTACGTAGAATTCATTGGTAAAGAAATTCAAACCGCTTACCTAGAGTCTTACTCTGAGTACGGACAGAATATCTTCGACCGCTATGTCACCTACGCGGACTTCTGGATTCAAGACCAAGAGTACCGCGATCCAGAAACAGGACAGCTATTTGACCGTGCTTCTCTGAATGGTGAACTAGAGAAAATCGAGAAAACAGCAGGGATCAGTAACCCTAAAGACTTCCGAAATGAGATTGTGAACTTCGTGCTTCGTGCCAAAGCCAACAATAACGGTCAAAACCCAGTTTGGACGAGCTACGAGAAACTGCGCACTGTAATTGAGAAGAAAATGTTCTCTAACACAGAAGAGCTACTTCCTGTTATTTCGTTCAATGCTAAGACCTCAACGGATGATCAGAAAAAACACGACGACTTCGTTGCTCGTATGATGGAAAAAGGCTACACCGAGAAACAAGTGAGACTGCTATCTGAGTGGTACCTAAGAGTTCGTAAATCCTCATAACCAAACTGTATTGAGCTGCTCAACTGAGCAGCTCATACAAACCAATAACTCTTACAACCTATAGAAAGTAGGATCGCAACATCAGCTGAGAGGGAGTTCTTATGGCACAATTTATCGATCGGAGGCTCAATGGCAAGAATAAGAGTGCTGTGAATAGACAGCGTTTCTTACGACGCCATAAAGAGCAAATCAAAGAATCTGTGGCCGATGCAGTCAACCGACGCTCAATCACCAATACTGAAACCGGTGAAGACGTCACTATTCCTCATAAAGACATCAAAGAGCCAAGCTTTCACCAAGGTCAAGGCGGCGTAAGAGAACGCGTTCACCCAGGTAATGACCAGTTCATCACGGGCGATAAAATTGAACGTCCTAAAGGTGGCGGTCAAGGTGGTGGCTCAGGCCAGGGTGACGCAAGCCCTGATGGCGAAGGCCAAGATGAATTTACCTTCCAAATTTCAAAAGATGAATATCTTGATATTCTCTTTGAAGATTTAGCTCTGCCTAATCTAGAGAAAAATCAGGTCAACAAAATCACTGAATGGAAAACACACCGTTCTGGTTACCAAAGCGCGGGGATTCCGTCTAACATCGCTATCGTTCGTTCACTGCAACAATCTCTGGCTCGTAGAACCGCGATGACAGCAGGTAAAAAGCGCGAGCTCAACATACTGATGGAGCAACTTGACCAAGTAAAAATGACAGAACCAGCACAACCTTTCGAAGAGAGTCGCTTGAAAGAAGAGATTGCTGAGTTACGTAAAAAAATTGAAAGCGTGCCGTTCATTGACACCTTCGACCTGCGTTTTAAAAACTACGAGAAGCGCCCTATTCTATCTAGCCAAGCCGTTATGTTCTGTCTAATGGATGTATCTGGCTCAATGGATCAAGCTACCAAGGACATCGCAAAACGCTTCTACGTACTGCTTTACTTATTCCTCAATCGCACATATGAAAACGTCGATGTTGTGTTTATTCGTCACCATACTCAGGCTAAAGAAGTTGACGAACATGAGTTCTTCTATTCACAAGAAACTGGCGGCACGATCGTTTCTAGTGCACTGAAACTAATGAAAGAAATTGTCGCAGATCGTTATCCTGCTAATGAGTGGAATATCTACGCAGCACAAGCTTCTGATGGAGATAACTGGGCTGATGACTCGCCTCGCTGTAAAGAATTGCTGGTCAATACGCTATTGCCGACTTGCCAATATTATTCTTACATCGAGATTACGCGCCGTTCACACCAAACGCTTTGGCACGAGTACGAGAAGCTAGAAGCTAGCTTCGATAACTTCGCCATGAAGAACATTAAAACGGTGGATGATATTTTTCCTGTGTTTAGAGAACTGTTCCAGAAAGAGACTGCGTAAGGGAGTTTGCCATGACAGCGAAATCAAACGTTGCAGAGAAAGACAAATCTGCACAGAAGAAAAACGACAAGATGCTGCCTGATGGTCCAGATTGGACGTTCAACCTCTTGGAACAATATCACGTAGAAATTAAGCGTGTGGCGCAGCATTACCGTTTAGACACTTACCCGAACCAGATTGAAGTGATTACCTCTGAGCAGATGATGGATGCTTACTCCAGCATTGGTATGCCCATCAATTACAACCACTGGTCTTTTGGTAAGAAGTTCATCCAGACAGAGCAAAACTACAAACACGGCCAAATGGGCTTAGCGTACGAAATCGTGATCAACTCAGATCCGTGTATCGCTTACTTAATGGAAGAGAACACGGTCACGATGCAAGCGTTGGTAATGGCGCATGCCTGTTACGGCCATAACTCGTTCTTTAAGGGTAATTACCTGTTCCAAACCTGGACTGATGCAAGCTCGATTATCGACTATCTATTATTCGCGAAAAAATACATTACCGATTGCGAAGAAAAATACGGTGTAGCTGAAGTCGAGAAACTTCTCGATTCTTGTCATGCTCTCATGAACTACGGCGTAGACAGATACAAACGCCCAGAAAAGATTTCCATTGCAGAAGAAACCGCAAGACAAGAAGAACGTGAAGCGTATCTGCAATCTCAAGTGAACGAACTTTGGAGAACGGTTCCTCAGAACAAAAGTAAGGAAGAAGAGACCAAGATACGTTTCCCTAGTGAGCCTCAAGAAAACATTCTGTACTTTATTGAGAAGAACGCCCCACTGCTTGAACCTTGGCAACGTGAGTGTGTTCGTATTGTTCGCAAGGTAAGCCAATACTTCTATCCTCAGAAACAAACTCAAGTAATGAATGAGGGCTGGGCAACCTTCTGGCATTACACCATTCTTAACCACCTTTACGACGAAGGCTTGGTGAGTGATAAGTTCATCTTAGAGTTTCTACACAGTCACACCAGTGTGGTTGCTCAACCCGCCTACAATAGCCCTTATTTCAGCGGAATAAACCCTTATGCGCTTGGCTTTGCGATGTTTAGAGACATTCGACGTATCTGTGAAGAACCCACCGATGAAGACAAAGAATGGTTCCCTGAATTAGCCGGAAGTGATTGGTTAGAGGCGGTGCACTTTGCCATGCACAATTTCAAAGATGAAAGCTTTATCAGCCAATACCTTTCACCAAAGATCATTCGAGACTTTAAACTATTTTCTGTGCTCGACGACGACCGCAAAAACACCATTGAGATAAGTGCTATTCACGATGACCCAGGCTATCGCTTGATTCGTGAAAAGCTTGCGGCGCAATACAACCTAAGTAACCTTGAGCCGAATATTCAGGTGTTTAACGTCGATGTTCGTGGTGATCGCTCGATGACACTGCAGTATGTGCCTCACGGCCGTATACCGCTTGATAAAGGCTACGACGAAGTGATGAAACATCTCTATCGCTTATGGGGCTTTGATGTAATTTTGGAAGAGCTCAAAGATACGGGTCATAGAGAGATTCTGACGACTTGTCCAAAACGTAATGATTATGGAGCCAAGATTTAATATCAATCACAGTAAGTCAGTGCTTGGTATAAAACTCCGCTCCCCCTACAACATAGTGGTCACCCGCTCGGAAGTGGAGCAATAAAAAAGCGCATAAGTCTTATGACTTATGCGCTTTCTTTTTAAGGCTCAAACGTCTGCAAATGAACGTAAGGCACTAAACCTAGAACTAGAACTCAATAAGCTTAAACAATCGGCTTTTGACCACGTTCAATCAGCTTCATCAGCACGCTGTCTGCAGATTTACCTGCCACGCCCGCTAGTTTGTCTGACAGCTTTTTCTTCTGTACGTAGTGAATCGCTAGAACTGTTTTGTCCTTACATGCCGCTACGACTAAATCATCAGAAGTGCTAATCTCATCCACCAGCCCAAGTTCATGCGCTTGTGTACCAAACCAGTGCTCACCCGTTGCTACTTTTTCAAGATCTAGCGCAGGTCGGTGGTCACGGATGAAATCTTTAAACAAACCATGAGTTTCCTCTAGCTCTTCTTTAAACTTCTCGCGTGCTTTATCACTGTTCTCACCAAACATAGTAAGCGTGCGTTTGTACTCACCTGCCGTTAGCTGTTCGAATTCAATGTCGTGCTTTTTAAGCAGTTTGTTGAAGTTTGGCAGTTGAGCGATAACACCAATAGAACCAACAATAGCAAACGGTGCAGATACGATTTTGTCTGCGATACATGCCATCATGTAACCGCCACTTGCTGCGACTTTATCTACCGAGATAGTCAGAGGCAGACCTGCCGCTTTGATACGGTCAAGTTGAGAAGACGCCAGACCATAGCCGTGAACCATACCACCGCCAGACTCAAGCTTAAGCAATACTTCATCACCTTCACGAGCAACAGCCAGAACCGCCGTTACCTCTTCACGTAATGAAGCCACTTCTTTCGCATCAATGCTGCCATTAAAATCAAGAACGAATAGGTGTGGTTCACGCTTGCTATCAAGCTCACCCTCTTTCGCTGCTTTCTTCACTTCTTTGCCACGTGATTTTACTTTTTCTTTTTCCGCTTTCTTTTCTGCTTTATCACGTGCTTTGATGAAAGCATCATCATGCAAATGGTGCTCTAGTTGTTCAATCGTTTGTTTGTGATGCTCAGATAGGTTCGTGATTTCCAGCTCACCTTTAATTGCGCTTGATTTTCCACCCACAGATTTAGCTATCACTAAAATTGCAATGATGGCGATTACAACGGTCGCAATCTTGGCTAAAAACAAGCCGTAGTCCAACAAAAATTCCAATGTCATATCCCCTATTGTATGAATTAGTGTATTGTAACCATCTTGTCACGATTACCAAGAATTTCTCATCATTCCTGCGGTTATCTGTGTGATTAAACATCAATGGAATGACGAACATAATAAAAGAAAGAAGGATAAGCACAGTGGATTACCCAATCTCTACAGATGCCCTCAAAGATAAAGTAATTTTGGTTACAGGTGCCGGTGCTGGCATTGGTCGCCAAGCCGCGCTAAGTTTCGCTCAACATGGTGCAACTGTTATTCTGTTAGGACGCAATGTCAAAAACCTTGAATTGATTTACGATGAAATCGAAAGCGCTGGTTACCCACAGCCTGCGATTATCCCATTGGATTTAAAAGGCGCGACAAAACAGAACTACATCGACATGGCTGAAACCATTGAATCACAGTTCGGTCGTTTAGATGGTCTACTGCATAACGCAGGTGTGCTTGGCACGTTAAGTCCATTCGATCAAATCGATGAAGAAACGTTTGATGGCGTCATGCAAATCAACGTTAAAGCTGAATTTCTAATGACTCAAGCGTTACTGCCTGTCATTAAGAAAGCGGAAGCGGGTCGTATTGTCTTTACCTCTTCAACGGTTGGTCACTCTGGCCGCGCGTTCTGGGGCACTTACGCGATTTCAAAGTTTGCTACAGAAGGCATGATGCAGATCTTAGCCGATGAGCTTGAAGGTACCGATATTCGTGTTAATGCGATTAACCCAGGCGGTACTCAAACACGCATGCGTGCAAAAGCGTACCCAGGTGAAGATGCGAACAAGTTAAAAACGCCACTAGACATCATCCCGCTGTATCTACACTTAATGAACCCAAGTGTGACAGACATTAATGGCCAATGTATCGATGCTCAACCTAAGTAGCTGATATTATGAGCAATAACAAAAAGTCGCTTTAATAGCCAACACCTATCATTTAAGGTGTTTAGATCGCACAGTGTAGCGAGTCTTACTA